>DASSTH010000527.1:0-4239 GCA_035708025.1 Nakamurella sp.
GAACCGTGAAGATGATCCTCGCGGGCCTCGGTCACCGAATACACGGTGCTCGCGGTCCTCGCGCTCCTCGCCGGCCTCGGTCCTCGGTCCGCGATATTCGTCACGGTCCTCGGTCACTCGGTCACCGAGGCACCGGTCACCGGGAGTCGGCCGGTGCCCCGTACCGCAGTCCGTCGAACACCAGGTCCACCAGCCGGCCGGCGCACTCCGGCTCGCCGCTGTGACCGCTGGCCATGCAGATCCCGCCCATGGACCTGGTCAGGTCCTCGGCCGTGATGTCGTCGCGGATCTGCCCGGCGGCGGCCGCGCGCTTCAGCAGCTGTTCGGCGGCGGCGGCGATCTGCGCCCGCGTCTGGTGGAACAGGTCGGAGTCCATCATCGTGCGCAGCATGCCGATCAGGCCCCGCTTGGTCGCCGCGTAGTGCACGAACCGGCGCATCCACTCCCGCAGCGCCTGCGCCGGCGGCAGGTCACGAGCCAGTTGCTCGGCGCTGCTGGCCAGCAGTTCCACCTCGCGGGCATACACCCCGAAGACCAGCGCTTCGCGGGTCGGGAAATGCCGGTACAGCGTGCCGACCCCCACGCCGGCCGCTCGGGCGATGTCCTCCAGCGACGCCTCCACGCCGTAGGCGGCGAAGGCTTCGGCGGCGGCGCTGAGTACGGCCTCCCGGTTACGCCGGGCATCCGCACGCAGCGGCCGTTCCGGCGGAGCCCACGGCGGGGCCGCCTGCGCGGACGACCGCTCCTCACTCGGCTCCGGTCCCCGTTGACCGGGCCGCGTCACCCCTGCCATACCTCGCCCCTTCAGAAGAGGTCACCAATAATCGCTTGCTAACCGGAGGGAGCCTCCGTATAGTTACCGGAGGGCCCTTCCACTTATCGATACTAGCGCCTGAGGAGCTCTCTGGCATGACGAGAGAACAGAACTCCAACGCACCTCGCACCGGCCCGCTCGCGGCACACTCCGCGGGCACCGGTCCCGGCGCAACCAACCGGTCCACCCCGGCACCCCCGGGCGTGGACCCCGTCCGGCCGGACACCCCGGCCGGTCCCGGCACCGACCGGGCGGGCATCCCGCTGGCGGCGGTGCTCCCCCGGCTGTCCGTCACCGTCGACGAAGCCGGAACGTCCCGCACGACGGCACCCGCCGCGGCCACCCACTCCGGCACGCCGGAGTCCGCATCGGACGAGGAACGCGGCCGGCGGGTCCGGCGGCCCGGCCTGGTGCTGGGCATCGTGCTGATCGCCCAGCTGATGGTCGTGCTGGACGCCAGCATCGTGAACATCGCGTTGCCGGACATGGCGGTGGCCCTGCACTTCTCCCCCACCTCGCTGTCCTGGGTGATCAACGCCTACACCCTGGCGTTCGGCGGCCTGCTGCTGCTGGGCGCCCGGGCCGGCGACATCCTCGGCCGGCGCAGGGTGTTCGTCGCGGGTGTGACGGTGTTCACGGCCGCGTCGCTGGCCGGCGGTTTCGCCGGCACGGCCGGTGAACTGCTCATCGCCCGGGTGGTGCAGGGCATCGGCGCCGCGTTCGCCGCGCCGTCCGCGCTGGCCATCTTGATGACGCTGTTCCCCGGCACCCGGGAGCGCACCCGCGCGCTGGGCTGGTTCTCCGCGGTGTCGGTCGGCGGGGCCGCCATCGGCCTGATCGCCGGCGGCATGCTCACCCAATGGGCGTCCTGGCGCTGGGTGATGTACGTGAACGTCCCGATCGGCGCAGCCCTGGTGATCGGCATCATGGCCGTGCTGCCGCGGATGACCCGGGGCACCGGGCGGTTCGACCTGGCCGGCGCGCTCACCTCCACGGTCGGCGTCACCTCGCTGGTGTTCGCCCTGGTCCGGGCGGCCACCGAGGGCTGGCAGGACCCGCTGGTGCTGCTCGGCCTGGCGTTGGCGGTGCTGCTGCTGGCGGCGTTCGTCTCCATCGAGATGCGGGCCGAGTCGCCGATCACCCCGCTGCGACTGTTCGCCAGCCGCAACCGCAGCGCCTCGCACTTGGTGCGGCTGCTGATGGTGGCGGGCATGTTCGGGATGTTCTTCTTCCTGACCCAGTTCGTGCAGGAGATCCTGGGCTACAGCCCGCTGCAGGCCGGGATCGCCTTCCTGCCGCTGACGGTGTTCCTGTTCGTGTTGTCGCAGCTCACCGCCCGCGTGCTGGCGCCGCGAGTGTCCGGTCGGTCGCTAATGATTGTCGGCCTGGTGCTGGCGGCCGGTGGGCTGGCGTGGGCCAGCACGCTGGACGCCGGCAGTTCGTACGGCTCGCTGCTGGTGCCGCTGACGCTGTTCGGCATCGGAGCCGGTACCACCTTCGTGCCGATGACGGCGATGTCGCTGGACGGCGTGGCGCCCAGTGACGCCGGTGCCGCGTCCGGCCTGGTGAACGTCTCGCAGCAGGTGGGTGGCGCCATCGGCCTGGCGGTGCTGGTGACGGTGTTCGGCCGCTCCGCCTCGCCGGACACGCCCGGTCTGTCCGAGTCGGCGCTCCGGGCGGCGCGCGCGGCGTTCGTCACCGGCGAGAGCCGGGCGCTGCTGGTGGGGGCGGCGCTGATGGCCGGTGCCGCGCTGGTGACCGCGGTGGCGGTCCGGCGGCCGGCAGCCCGTCCGCATCCCGCCACAGCGACAGAGGGCGAATCCGAATTGGTGGCCACCGCGGAACTCGCCGAGGTCTGACCCCTGGGTGGGCCCGGCACCGGCCGGGCCCACCGGGCGGGCACGTCATCCACCTGGGCGGCCCGTCACCGCATCACGCTGATCATGGCAATCGTCGCTCCGGCGGTCCGGGATCCATCCGGCCGCGGAGCCGGCGATTGCCATGATCGGCATCGGGTGGATGCGTCAGTCGACCGGGATCTCCGACCGGTCGCCGGACCACAGCGTGTGGAACGAGCCCGGTCGATCGGTGCGCCGATAGGTGTGCGCGCCGAAGAAGTCCCGCTGGCCCTGGATGAGCGCCGCGGGCAACCGTTCGGACCGCAGGCCGTCGTAGTAGGCCAGCGCCGAGGAGAAGCCCGGCACCGGGATCCCGGACCCGGCGGCTCCGGCGACCACCCGCCGCCAGGCCTGCTGCGTCCCGGCGACGGCGTCGGTGAAGTACGGGGCGAGCAGCAACGAGACCGGGGCCGCGTCGGCATCGGCGTAGGCGTCGGTGATCCGGCCCAGGAAGGCCGCCCGGATGATGCAGCCGCCGCGCCAGATCTTGGCCAATCCTCCGCGATCGATGTCCCAGCCGTACTCCTTGGCGCCGGCCGCGATCTCGTCGAAGCCCTGGGCGTAGGCGACGATCTTGGAGGCGTACAGGGCCTGCCGGACGTCCTCCACGAAGGCGGCCCGGTCCTGGATCTGCCAGCCGGCATCCGGGCCGGGCAGCGATCGGGCCGCGGCCCGCTGCTCGGTCATCGACGACAGGCCCCGGGCGAAGACCGCCTCCGCGATGCCCGTCACCGGCACTCCGAGGTCCAGGGCGGTCTGCACCGTCCAGGTGCCGGTGCCCTTCATTCCGGCGGCATCGGCGATCACGTCCACCAGCGGCCGGCCGGTTGCGGAGTCCACCTGGCGCAGTACCTCGGCGGTGATCTCGATCAGGAACGAGTCGAGGTCGCCGCGGTTCCATTCGGTGAACACCTCGGCGATCTGCGCCGGGGTCAGTCCCGCCCCGCGGCGCAGCAGATCGTAGGACTCGGCGATCAGCTGCATGTCGGCGTATTCGATGCCGTTGTGCACCATCTTGACGAAGTGGCCGGCCCCGTCGGTGCCGATGTGGGCGCAGCAGGGCTCGCCGTCCACCTGCGCGGCGATCTTCTCCAGGATGGGACCGAGCGTCCGGTAGGACTCGGCGGATCCGCCCGGCATGATCGACGGCCCGTTCAGCGCGCCCTCCTCCCCGCCGGAGATACCGCAGCCGACGAAGTGGATCCCGCGGTCCCGGAGCGACGCCTCGCGCCGCCTGGTGTCCGCGAAGTGCGCGTTGCCGCCGTCGATGATGATGTCGCCCGGTTCCATCAGCCCGGCCAGTTCCTCGATCACCGCGTCGGTGGGCCCGCCGGCCTTGACCATGATGATCGCGGTGCGCGGACGGCGCAGCGCGGCGACGAAGTCGGCGGTCGACTCGGCCGGAACGAAGTCGCCGTCGCCGCCGTGCTGATCGATCAACGCCTGGGTGCGGGCGTGGCTGCGGTTGTGTACGGCGGTGACGAACCCGTTGCGGGCGAGGTTGCGCGCCAGGTTGGAGCCCATCAC
>DASSTH010000528.1:0-2456 GCA_035708025.1 Nakamurella sp.
GCGAGGTGCTCGACGGCCTGGTCGCACACGGCGTGCTGGCGGGCCTGACCGGTCCGAGCGGCACGGTGCTGAAGGTGCGCCCGCCGCTCATCTGGGAGCGCGCACATGCCGACCTGTTCGTCACCGCGCTGGATCGGGTGCTCACCCAAGTGGCGCGGCCGGGGCGATAGGCCCGCGCCCTCAGATCTCCGGTGCGCAGGGCCCGGTACCCAGAACGCTCAGCCCGGTCAGGTCACCCGCGGCGAAATCCGTGACACCTGGCTCGGTTTGGGCGAACATCAGCTGTTCCGGATCGTTCACATGGTCCAGGCCCAGCAGATGTGCCAGTTCGTGCTGGATGATTCCCCGGACGATGTCGCGGCCCCCGGGGCGGCCGAGGACCCCTGCCAACTGCGGGGCATCCAGTTCGACCTGTCCGGAGACGTAGACGCGAGGCCCTTGGGCCAGTTGCACCGCGCTGCTCCCGGCTTGACCGGCCCGGTCGCCGGCCAGATCGGGTTCCTCAGCCGGGCTGGTCCAGGCGATGAGTACTGGCGCCCACCGGTCGCCGTAACGTTCCGGCTGGTAAGAAGAGCGCTGCGAGCGAGGTGATTCAGCCGTGGCGCCGTCGGCGATGAAGACCAATCCGGATGCCGCCGAGACGCGTGCGACGGCTTCCGCCAGCAGCCGTCCGGCATCCGGTCTCGGGGGCTTCCCGGCCACGACATAGTGGATGGGACGGCAGGGGTCGTATGCCACGAAGCCCTGGCCATCAGGGCCGGTGGAGACGAAACGATAGGAGTCGCTTCGTACCGGCGGCGCGGCCGGAGTGCCCAGCGGTTGCTCCGACTCCTCGTGACCGGGAGCCGGGAAGGTCCGTTGATCGGCCGGAATGGCGGACGGCGGGAGTGCGCCGGGTGGCGACGCGGTGTGCCAGAGCCGGCCGGTCATCATCGTCCACGCCGTCATCGCCAGCACCAGTAGGACTACGAACGCCGCAGCGAGAAGCCGGCCATGCCGACGCCGACGCGCCCGGTCCGAGCCCGGACCGGTGGTACCGACCGGAGCCGACCGCCAAGGCACCGCGTGTCGCGGCGGCAGGCCCAAAGCTTCGTCGATGGCCCATTGCGGGATGCGTCCGGAAGGGGACCGCGGCAACCCGCCGGGCGGGCGCTCTCCTGACGTCTGGTCGTGCATTCTGACCATCCTCTGGCTCAGCCCGACCTGGGCACTCTACGGTCGGTGATGTGCCGGAACAAGACAGCTTTGGTCATCGTCATTCGGTCGAGTGACGTGTCGCCGCAGCGCTGGTATGGCCCGGCCGCCGGCCCGTCGCGACGGTGTCGCGAATTCCGGCCGTTCGTGGTCGGAGCGGTCCGCGGGAAACCCGGCGATGGTTCAATGGCCGAGTTCAACTATTCGGCACTCGACCGGTCCGGTGTGGAGGGATGAACCATGCGGGTGGTCCATGCCGAGGTCTTCCATCTGCGGGCGCCCATGGGCGTGACGGCCGGTCCGGCAGGTGCATACAACTCCCACCGAGAGACGTTGCTGCTACGGCTCACCGCGTCGGACGGATCGGTGGGATGGGGTGAGACCTACGCGCTGCCCGGCAGCAGGGCACAGTTGGAGGCTCTTGCGGCCGGCCTCGTCGACGCCGACCTCGCCGCGGCGTGGCCCCGACCGGTCGGCCTCGACGAGTCCGTCGCCTCGTCGGCGTTGGGCGCCATCGACATCGCGTGGCACGACCTGCGGGGGCGGGCGCTCGGTGTCCCGGTGCACACGCTGTTGGGCGGAGCCGTCCGAAAACGGATTCCGGCCTACGCGTCCGGCTTCCTCTACCAGCCCGGACGTCACCCCGCCGACCAGTGGCCGGCCGAGGTGGAGTCCGTGTTGAACAGAGGGTTCCGGGTGATGAAGATTCGCATCGGGCTGTATCCGCCCGCCGAGGAACTGGGGCTGCTTGCCGCGCTGGTCGAGTCGTTGCCCGACGGCGCGAGCGTGGTCGTCGACGCCTGGGGATCGTATCCACCGAGCGTGGCGCTGCGGGTGGGACTCCGGCTCGGCGATCTCGGTATCGGCTGGTTCGAGGAACCCACCCACCATGGTGTTGCCGACCTGGCCGCAAAGCTGGTCGTCCCGGTCGCCGGAGGCGAGATGGGCCGCACCCGCGGCGATTTCCTCCGGTGGGTGACCGACCGCACCTACGACATCCTGCAGCCGGATGTCGCAATCTGCGGCGGACTGGGCGTCGCCGGCTTCGTCGCACAACTGACGGCACTGCACGGCATCGGCTGCGTCCCGCACTCCTGGAACGGCCCGGTAATGGCGGCGGCCACCTTGCACCTGATCGCAACCATGCCGTGGGTCGCACGGACCGGCGACGGTGCACTGCCGGCCGCTGGCCCGCTCCTGGAGTACGACACCAGCCCGAACCCGCTGATGGAGGACGTGGTCGTGGAGCCCCTCGCGGTGTG
>DASSTH010000529.1:0-2145 GCA_035708025.1 Nakamurella sp.
TGATGGCCGGATTCGGGTGTGCCGCCGCGATCCGCTCCGGGTCCAGCGGCGTGCCCCAGTCGTGGTCCACCCGGACCACCTGCGCGCCGCACCGCTCGGCCACGTCACACATCCGCTCGCCGAACAGCCCGTTGACGCCGACCACCACCACGTCGCCGTCGTGCACCGTGTTGACGAAGGCGGCCTCCATGCCGGCCGACCCGGTGGCGGACAGCGGCAACGTGCGGCGGTTCGCGGTGCCGAACACCGTGCGCAGCCCGTCACACACCGAGTCCATGATCTCCAGGAACCCGGGGTCAAGGTGGCCCAGCATCGGCGTGCCCAGCGCCGCGGTGGCCTCCGGGTACGGGTTGGACGGGCCGGGACCGAAGAGGTGACGATCGAGCATGCTGCCGACCCTATCGGGCAGGTCCCGGGGCGGTTCACGCCAGGCGGCCGAGCGCGCCGGCGCTCACCCGGACAGCGATGCGGCCCATTCCGCGACCCGGCGGGCGCTCTCCTCCTCCGAGATGTCCTCGATGCGGGTCATCACCGACCAGCGGACTCCGAACGGATCGCGGATCGAGGCGTACCGGTCGCCGGAGACGAAGTCGGTGACGGGCTCCCGGACGGTCGCGCCGTGCTCGACCGCGCGCCGCACCACGGCGTCCACGTCGGGACAGAACAGCCCGAGCGAGTAGTCGACGTCGTCGCCGCCGCTGAACCTGGTCAGGTGGAACGCCGGGTTGGGCTCGCCCAGTTCCAGCCGCCCATGACCGAAATCCAGCACGGCATGGGCGATCTGGGCCGTCCCGTCCGGTCCCGGCAGGTCGGTGCGGGAGATCAGCGTGGCGCCGAAGACGGTGGTGTAGAAATCCAGCGCTTGCGCGGCGGGGCTGACGGCGATGAACGGCGTGAGGCTGGTCGATCCCTTGGGGATGCCGTTGTCGGTGTACCTGCCGTGCGCCGGCCGGGTGGTGGTCGTTGTGGTGTTCTCCATGGCCTCGACGCTAGGGCGGTGACGGGCCGCCGGGCTTGAAGATCCGCGACAGATCGGCCGGCTCGGCTTCCTACACTCGGGCGGTGAGCCCGTTCCCGACGTCCAAGGGTCATCTCAATCCGGGTGGCGGCCTGCGGATGACCAGGGTGCCGCCGGGGCCCGACGCCGTCGATCTGGTGCGCCACTACTGGATCCCGCAGTGGGAGGTGCCGGCGGGACACACCGAGCGGCAGGTGGTGCTGGGCTATCCGGCATGCAACCTGGTGGTGGAACCGGAGGGGGTGACGCTGAGCGGACCGACCACCAAGGTGTCCCACCGGGATCTGACCGGGACGTCCTGGGCGGTGGCGGCGCTGCTGCGCCCGGCGGCCGGTCAGCCGCTGCTGCAGACGGTGTCGCGCGCCGGGGCCGGGCATCCCGTCACGGCCGTTGGTGACCTGGTGGACCGGGAAATGATCATCGGTGACGACGATCTGTGTGGCTCGGTCACTGGGGCGATGGTCCGCGGCCGGGTGGACCTGGCGGTCGCCGCGCTGCAGGAGTTCCTGCTGCGGCTGCGGCCGGCCGTGACCCCGGACGGTCTACTGGCCAACCGGTTGCAGGAACTGGTGGAACAGACGGCCGTGCGCCGGGTGGAGGACCTGGCCGCGGAGCTGGCGCTGTCGCCCCGGTCACTGCAGCGGTTGGCGCGTGGGCACATCGGGCTCTCGCCGGGTGCGATGATCCGGCGGCGGCGGCTGCAGGACGCGGCCGACGAGGTGCGCCGACAGCCGGACGCCGATCTGACCGAGGTGGCGCTGCGGCACGGGTACGCCGACCACGCGCATCTGACGCGGGAGTTCCGCACGGTGCTGGGCTTCACCCCCTCGCAGTACCGGGCGGGGCGCTGATCCCGGCCGCTTACGTCTGCGGCGACCCCGCACCGGTGCCGTGACGTGCCTATCATCGCCGCCATGATCGACAACCGCTCCATGCCGCTGGACGTGCTGATCCCGGTGCTCGGCTATCCCTCGGTCACCGAGGCGGTTGGGTGGCTGACCGGCGCGTTCGGATTCACCCTGCGATGGCGGATCGGGACGCACCGGGCGCAGCTGGGTGTGGGTGCGACCGCGGCCATCGCGGTGACGGAGGACGGTCCGGCCCGTCCCAGCGGTGCCGATCACGTG
>DASSTH010000530.1:0-5274 GCA_035708025.1 Nakamurella sp.
GTCCCGGGCGACCCGGTCGTCGATGCCCTCGTACCTGCCGCAGGCGAAGACCAGGTGTGCGGCGGTGGACAGTTCACGGGCCACGGACTGGGTGAAGCGCTCGCCCGACGGGGTCGGGATCACCAGCACCGCGCTCGGCCCCGGCGGCCCCGTCACCGCCGCCTCCGCGCCGGTCGGGGATGCGGCCCCGGCCGGGGATGGCGCGCCGTCCGCGGATGCGGCGCCGGCCGGGGATGCGGCGCCGGCCGGGGATGTGCCGCCGGCCGGGGATGTGCTGCCGTCCGCGGATGCAGCGCCGTCCGCGGATGCAGCGCGGTCCGCGGATGCAGCGCCGGCCGCGGATGCGCCGGCCGGGGATGCGGCGCCGGCCAGCACCGCGTCCAGGGCCCGGCCCCAGACGTCCGGGCGCATCACCATGCCGGGCCCGCCGCCGTAGGGGGTGTCGTCGACGCTGTGGTGCGGGTCGGTGGTCCAGGCCCGCAGGTCGTGCACGGCCAGGTCGATGATCCCGTCGGCGATCGCCTTGCCGATCAGTGATTCGTGCAGCGGCGCCAGGTAGCCCGGGAAGATGGTGACGATGTCGATGCGCATGCGCGATCAGGCGAACATGCCGTCGGGCGGGTCCACCACGGCGACGCCGCGCTCCAGGTCGACCTCGGGGACGATCGCGGCCACGAACGGCACCAACTCCTCGGCGCCTCCCGGCCGGGCCACCACTAGCACGGGGGACGCGGGTGGGTGCAGCACGTCCGTCACCGTCCCGAGTTCGGCGCCGTCGACGTGCCGCACACGCAGGCCGATCAGCTGGTGGTCGTAGAACTCGTCCTCGTCGTCGAGTTCGGGCAGCCGGTCGGCGTCCACCTGCAACAGGGTGCCGCGCAGCGCCTCGGCGGCGTCCCGGTCGTCCACCCCGTCGAGGTGCAGCAGGGTGATCTGCCCGGACCGGCCGGTGGACCGTACGGTCAGCGGCCCCCGGTCGGGCGGGTCGGTGAGCAACACCGAGCCGGGCGCGAACCGGGCGTCCGGGTCGTCGGTGCGGACCTCGACGGTCACGTCACCGCGGATCCCGTGCGGACGCCCGATCCGCCCCACGACCACCAGCATCGGCGCGACCGGGTGACGTCAGCGGCGGTCGGTGTCGACGACGTCCACCCGCAGCCCGCGCCCGCCGACGGCCGTCATCACGGTGCGCAGGGCGGTCGCCGTGCGGCCGCCGCGGCCGATCACCTTGCCCAGGTCGTCCGGGTGCACGTGCACCTGCAGGCTACGGCCCCGGCGCCCGGTGGTCATCTCCACCCGGACGTCCTCGTCGTGCTCGACGATGCCCCGGACCAGGTGGTCCAGGGCCTCTTCCAGCGTGCCCACGCCGGTCAGCCCTGGTCGGCCGGTGCGCCGTCGGCGGCCGCGGTCTCGGAGCCGGTCGCCTCCGCGGTCGGCGCCTCGGCGGCCGGGGTCTCGGTGGCCGGAGCGGCATCGGCGGCAGCCGAGTCGGCGTCCTTCTTGGCTGGCCGCTTGCGCGGGGTGGTGGCGGCCGGGGCGTCCTCGCCGCCGATGGCGGCCAGTGCGGCCTCGTACCGGGCGCGCTTGTCGACCTTCTCCGGCTGCGGCTTCAGCGTGCCCTCGGCGCCTGGCAGGCCCTTGAACTTCTGCCAGTCGCCGGTGACCTTCAGCAGCGCCAGCACCGACTCGGTCGGCTGTGCGCCGACGCCCAGCCAGTACTGCACGCGCTCGGAGTTGATGTCGATGAGGCTGGGCTCGGCCTTCGGCTGATACTTGCCGACCAGCTCGATGGCCCGGCCACCCCGGCGGGTGCGGGAGTCGGCGACGACGACGCGGTAGAACGGCTCACGGATCTTGCCCAGGCGGGCGAGCTTGATCTTGACGGCCACGGTGTGCGGTGTGCTCCTTGCGATGTGTGACGGGGCTCCCCGTCGTGCGGCGGGCGCCGGCGGACGCGTGGGGACAGCGAACTCCGGCACACCAATGGCGGCCTCGCCCGGGGAGAGGGTCCGGGCGGCGGCCGTGACAAACGACCATTCTGCCAGACGGCCGGTGGTGCTCCGGACGCGCAGGTCCGGCGGGGACAACGGCCGTCGCGTCGCCGATCGACTCTCAATCGATTGATGATATTGTCAAGTGGTCGACGGATCACTGTGTCATACACAGCCATCGACAGTCATCCGTCGTCCGTCGCGAAGGGAGTGCCATGACGACCCCGCTGTACAAGCTCAAGGCCGACTTCTTCCGCACCCTCGGACATCCCGCCCGGATCCGCATCCTGGAGCTGCTGGTGGAGGGCGAGCGCTCGGTCGCGGAGCTGATGCCGGAGGTCGGCCTGGAGGCGTCGCACCTGTCCCAGCAGCTGGGCGTGCTGCGGCGGGCGGGCGTGGTCGAGTCGCACAAGCAGGGCAACACCGTGATCTACCGGCTGGCCACCCCGGACATCGCCGACCTGATGGCGGTGGCCCGCCGGGTGCTGACCGGGATGCTGTCCGACCAGGCCAGCCTGCTCGCCGATCTGCGTGCCGACGCGGCGTCCCGGGGCGGGGCGTGAGATGGGCTGGCTGAGTCGCATCCGGCGCGCGGGCCGGATAGCCGAGCCGGCGCCGGCCGTCCCGGACCCGGTGATGCCCCCACCCACCGGCGTGCGCCGCTCATTGCAGCTGCGGCACGTCGACGCCGGATCCTGCAACGGCTGTGAGATCGAGATCGGCGCCGCCTTCGGGCCGGTGTACGACGCCGAGCGTTACGGCGCCCGGCTGGTCGCATCGCCGCGGCACGCCGATGCGCTGCTGGTGACCGGCGTGGTCACCCGGAACATGGAGCAGCCCCTGCGCAACACCCTGGCGGCCGTGCCGGAACCCAAGATGGTGATCGCGGTGGGCGACTGCGCGCGCAACTGCGGGGTGTTCGCGGGCGGTCACGGTGTCGTCGGGTCGGTGCGGGACGTCGTGGGCGCCGACGTCGAAGTGCCCGGCTGCCCGCCGCGACCGGAACAGATCGTCGAAGCCCTGCGATCGGTGACCGGCCGGTGACCTGCCCTGCGACAGCGGGCCGGACCGATCCGGATGGCACCGCACGGTGAACCCAGACCTGGACGCGCGGACCGACCCGCGCGAACGATCCGGCGTGCCGGCGACCGGTCCCGCTGCCGGGAAGGCGGACATCGCGACGGCCTCGAGCGGCTCCCGGCCGGTCCCGCCGCGGCCGTCGGCCGTCGCGTCGGGTGCGGCCACCGTCGCCGTCGGCGCTGCCGGATTGGCCGCCGGTGTCGCCGCGCTCACCGGCGCCACCCGGCCGATCCGGCTGGACGCGCTGGTTCCGTTGCTCGGCATCCAGCTGCACCTGACCCCCCTGGGCGGCCTGTTCGCGGTGCTCATCGGGGCGGTCGCGATCCCGGTCGGCATCTACACCGTCGGGTATGCGCGGGCCGAACGGCTGCCCCGCGGCGCATTGGGGATGCTGCCGGTGTTCGTGGCGGCGATGCTGCTGGTGCCGGCCGCGGACTCGGTCGGGACCTTCCTGGTGGCCTGGGAACTCATGGCGATCAGCTCGCTGGTGCTGGTGCTGGCCGATCACCGGCGCACCGCGGTGCGTGCCGCCGGCGCGTTCTACGCGGTGCTGACCCACCTGGGCTTCATCGCGATCCTGCTGGCGTTGGTGCTGCTGGCCGCCGCCGCGGGCACCGGCGACTTCGGCGGCATCGCGGCCGCCGGGCCCGGCCTGCCGACCGGCACCCGCTCCGCCGTCTTCCTGCTCGCCCTGGCCGGCTTCGGCTCCAAGGCCGGCCTGCTGCCGCTGCACGCGTGGCTGCCCCGCGCACACCCCGAGGCACCCAGTCCGGTGTCGGCCTTGATGAGCGCCGCGATGGTGGCGCTGGGCTGCTACGGGCTGCTGCGCATCGGGGTGCAGCTGCTCGGGCCCGGCCCACGCTGGTGGGGACTCACGCTGCTGGCCCTGGGCGCGGTGTCGGCGCTGTTCGGAGTGCTCTCCGCCTCGGTGGCCACCGACCTCAAGCGGCTGCTGGCCTACTCCACCACCGAGAACATGGGGCTGGTGGCCGTCGGGCTGGGCGTCGCCATGACGTTGGGCTCGTCGGGCCGTCACGACGTGGCCGCGATCGCCACCACCGCCGCGCTGCTGCACCTGCTGGCGCACGCCGCGTTCAAGGCGCTCGGCTTCCTGTCCGCCGGTGCCGTGCTGGCCGGCACCGGGCTGCGCGACCTGGACCGGCTGGGCGGGTTGGCCCGCCGCATGCCGGCCACCGCCGTGCTGTTCGGGGTGGCGGCGCTCGGAGCCTCCGGCCTGCCACTGGGTGCCGGGTTCGTCAGCGAGTGGCTGCTGCTGCAGGGGCTGATCCACTCCCCCGTCCCCGGCGACCAGGTGCTCGCCCTGGCCGTGCCGCTGACCGTGGGCGCGGTGGCCCTGACCACCGGGCTCGGCGTGGTCACCATGGTCAAGGCGTTCGGCGTCGCGTTCCTGGCCCGGCCGCGCTCCGCGGCGGCCGCCGACGCACGCCCGGCCCCGGTGTCCATGCTGGCCGGGATGGCGCTGGCCGCGGCCGGCTGCCTGGTGCTGGCGGTGGCGCCGGTGGCCGTCGGCCCGGCCCTGGCGGGTGCGGCCGGCGAGCTGCCGCTCGGGGTGGTCCGGCTCGAACCGGTACTGCTGCGGCTGCCCGGGGCGGCCGGCACCGTCGCCCCCGCCGTGCTGGGCGCCGGGATGCTGCTGCTGGTGTTGCTGTCCGTGCTGATCGGCCGGCGGGGCAGCCGGCAACGCCCGGCGGCGGTGACGGTGCCGCTGTGGGCATGCGGTGCCGACCAGCTGAGCCCGCGCATGCAGTACACCGCCACCTCGTTCGCCGAACCGCTGCAGCGGGTGTTCGACGGCGTGCTGCGCCCGGACACCGACGTGCAGATCGACCGGCCCGCCGGTTCGCCGTACCAGATCGAGCGGGCGGTGTACCGGACCCGGCAAGTGGACAGCGTGGAGCGGCAGCTCTACCGGCCGGTGCTGCACTGGGTGCGGGCGCTGGCCGGCTGGGTGCGCCGGGCGCACACCGGCAGCGTGCACCTCTACCTGGCCTACGGCGGCCTGGGACTGCTAGTCGTGCTGGTGCTGGGTCTGGTGGTGGCGCGATGACCGTGTTGCCGGCGCTGGCGGCGATCGGCCAGTTGGTTGGTGTGCTGCTCGGAGCGCCGCTGATCATCGGCGTGATGCGCCAGGTGCGGGCGCGGCTGGAGGGCCGGGCCGGCGCAGGGGTCGGCCAACCGTGGC
>DASSTH010000531.1:0-10537 GCA_035708025.1 Nakamurella sp.
AGGCGGTCGGGCTGTTGGATCGCGAGGATCTCGAGTTCAAGACCGGTGTGGTCGCGCCCGATGTAGAGCAGTCGCTCGTCGTAGTCATCGGTCGCGGGGATCACCGTTGGCTCGCCCGCATCCGTCATGGCTTCCAGTACTCGGGCGACGCCGATCTTCCGCCGACGGGCGGACTGAGTCAGCTTCACCCTCATACGACGATTATGCCTGACAGAAATATTTATGTCAAGCACAATGCCGGTCAGACTGCCGGCTTCCGATCACCGCAAGCCGAACCACCAGCGGGACGCCGCCATCGTGTGCGATCTTGGTTGCGCACGAGCTGGGGCGGGATCGCCGTTTGACCCGTCCGGACGGTTTGCCGGGACGGGTGGGTCATGTGGGGACTGCCGGGGATGCCGAGCAACGAGCTGGCAACCTTGCCCAATCGACAACCGCCCCACCGGTCCGAAGTAGCGACCCCGGCGAGTTCGCAATGGCGGATCTCGGCGCCCCACGACGGACGCCGGTGGGGATCAGCCCGACCGGCGTAGACCGCAGTGATTCCCCACGTATTCCCCACGCGGGTGCATTTCCACTGGTCAGAGTGGTGGGCGATACTGGGATCGAACCAGTGACCTCTTCGGTGTGAACGAAGCGCTCTCCCGCTGAGCTAATCGCCCGGGACACGGCCGCGGCCGCGCGTCACACAATACCTGACGTCGTGGACCGGCATGACCGTGCTCGAGCTGGCTGGCCGGGGCGCGTTGGACCGGTAACGGAAGCACCTCGGCCAGCGACTGACCACGCGGCGGGCAGTGCTTCGACGTAGGCCAACCGGGTGAAACTTGGGGGGTTATACCGGTTCGACGTGACAGCCTCATGGCGGTGCCGTCCTGCTGTTGTCCGACGATCCGGAACGGCACCCTCACCACCGGGTCTCCAGCACGGCCGAGGAGCAGCCAGATGTCCGGGTTCCAAGCCAGCGACCGACACCGTCACGTGGTCGCGGAGACGACGATGCGTCTCGTGTCGACTCCCGATGGTGTGCCCGTCACGGCCGCCCTGCGATACACCTCGCAGGATCCGTTCGCGGTCACCATGGTGTTCCTGGCCGACGGCTCCGCCCCCGTGGAGTGGGTGTTCGCCCGTGACCTGTTGGTCACCGGCGTGGTGCGGCCGACCGGCGTAGGGGACGTGCACATCTTCCCCGCGGGCGGATCGGTGGTGCTCGACCTGGTCTCTCCGGACGGCGCCGCCCGGCTGGTCGCCGACGCCGAGGTGCTCACCCGCTTCGCCGACGACACGTTGGCCGCCGTTCCGGCCGGCAGCGAGATGCACTACATCGACCTGGACCTGGAGTTGGCCGTGATGCGTCGAGAGGCCGTCACCGGCTCCGGCGAGCTCTGACCGGCCGCCGCCGGCTGCTGGTTTGGAGACGGCCGCCGCCGTCCGATACAGTTGTCTGGCAGCCTCGGCCGGCAGGCCGGGCGTTCGCGGACGTAGCGCAGTTGGTAGCGCATCACCTTGCCAAGGTGAGGGTCGCGGGTTCGAATCCCGTCGTCCGCTCGGTGAGGCACTGTGGGCGATCACAGTCTGCCTTTCTCGGTGGGATGGCCGAGAGGCGAGGCAACGGCCTGCAAAGCCGTGTACACGGGTTCGAATCCCGTTCCCACCTCGGCACGGATCACCGGCCCGGGCGATTAGCTCAGCGGGAGAGCGCTTCCCTGACACGGAAGAGGTCACTGGTTCAATCCCAGTATCGCCCACCACTATGACCAGCGGAAACGCTGGAGTGTGACGATCACCTACCCTTCCGGTGCCATCACGACCCGTCCGCCCGGTTGGCGATGAACTCCAGTTCGCGCACGTCCGTGTCTGATGTTTCGGCTTGCCCGACGCGGACGCGAAAAACCGGTTGGTGAAGCTGCCGGTCCTTGGAATGGTGCTGCGAGTGAGTGCCGAAACGGACCTGGTGGTGGTCGGAGCGGGAATCGTCGGGGCATCGGTGGCGTACCACGCCGCTCGCGCCGGCGCCGAGGTGATCCTGGTCGACGCCGCCCGGCCTGGGGCCGGTGTGACTGCGGACTCGTTCGCCTGGATAGGAGCGTCCGGCGTGCGCATCGGTCCGGCCGCTGGGCTCCGGTCGGCGGCGACGAAGGAGTATCGACGGCTGGAGGCCGAGCTTCCCGGGCTTCCCGTGCGCTGGTCCGGCTCGCTGTCCTGGGGCGCTGCGGACACCTCAGCGGAAGCCGGGCCGGGCCAGGAGATCGTGGACGCGGCGACCGCAGTTGGGCTCGAACCCGCGCTGCGACAGCCCCCCGAGTGGGCGGTGTGGGCACCCGGTGACGGAGCCGTCGATCCGGTTGGCGTCACCGAGCGGCTGGTCGCGGGCGCCCGTGACCACGGCGGCCTGGTGCATGTGGATACTCCGGTCACCGCGGTGCGCCGGAACACGTCGGGTCACGTTGTTGGCGTCGAGACAACCGCTGGGCCCCTCCCTGGCAGGACCGTGGTGCTCGCCGCCGGAGTGGCCACGGCCGCGTTGATGGCGGGACTGGACGTCAGTGTTCCCGTCCATCCGTCGCCGGCGCCGCTGTTCCGGTTCCGCGCCCCGGCGGGCCTGGTCCACACCGTGGTTCACAATCAGGACTTCGACCTCCGGCAGGTCGCGGCGGACCGGCTGATCGCGGCCGCGGACTCGCCCGGGCCGACTCTGGATGCCATTCGGTCGACCTTCCGTGGCGCGGCCAGCGTCGAGTTGCTCGGCCGCCGGGTCGGCGCGCGTCCGATGCCCGCCGATGGCGAGCCGATCATCGGCCCGGTCAGCGAGGTGCCGGGCGTGTACCTGGCGGTGATGCACGCGGCCGTCACGCTGGCCCCGGTCGTCGGCCGCCTGGTCGCCCAGGAGCTGGTCGATGGCAGCGTCGAATCGGCGTTGGCAGGCTGTCGTCCGGAGCGCTTCCAGTAGTGGCGGCAGCGCGGTCGGCGTGCGCACCTCGACGTGCGGGCGGCTGCTAGCGACCGGTCAGTTCGGCGACCAGGGGAGCGAAGGTGTCGGCGACGTTGGCGCCGAAGACGAAGTAGGACGTGCCGGTCTCTTCGCGTCGCCGGCGCAGCTCGTCGGCGGCTGCTCGGGGGTCGGGCGGGAGGTAGGCGAGGGAATCGCCGGCCCGCAAGGCGGTGGTGTCGGTGTCCGAGGGTGCCATGAAGGGGGAGACGGTGTTCCCGACCACCGGGATGTGCATCGAGAGTTCCGCGTCGCGGCTGGCGTGGAACCCGCGGATCCTGCGGACCACGGCCGCCCGCGTCTCGTTCGGCGCCATGGCGAAGGTGACCGTGTCCGCGACCTCGCCCGCCAGCGCCTGCGCCTTGGGGCCGATCACTGCCATCGCCACCGGGGTGTGAGCATGGTCGCCGTCGAGCTGGCGCAGTGCGGCGACCGTGTCGCGAACCTGGTCGAGCCGCTGGCCTGGTGTCGGCACGGGCAGTGACCGCTCCCGCAGTTCGTCCTCGATGTCCGGCCGGCCAACCCCTATGCCCATCTCGAAGCGGCCATCGGTGAGCACCGTCAGCGAATGGGCCTCCCACGCGGTGAGCCACGGCGCCCGGAACGGAGCGGCATACACCCAGGTGCCCACTCGCACATCGGCGACCGTCGCCGCGACGGCGAGCGCCGCGGCGGGTGAGGGCTGCAACCGCGGGAAGTCCGGCATCAGCACCGTCGAATAGCCGTGATCTGCGATACGACGCACCTGCTCGCGCCAGCTGGACGGATCGGACAACACCGGGGCCACGATGCCGAAACGGAATGCCCGGATCTTCCGGAAGGAGTTGTCGCTCATGTGCTCACCTCTACGTCCGGCGGTCCCGGTTCGGGGCCCTCATGTCTACTACGACTCTGGCCGGCGGATTCCGACACCGTCACACCCGAGATCTCCGCCGGGGTCACCCGGCTGTCTGCGCCGACGGAACGCAACACCACCGGGCTGGCTACGTTGTTAGGGGTAGTCGCCGGGATTCGATCCTGCTCCGCTGGGAGACGCTGATGTCGGACACCACCTGCCACATGTCGATCTCGCTCGACGGTTTCGTCGCTGGACCGGAGCAGAGTCGCGACGATCCGCTCGGCCGGCGCGGCGGTGAGTTGCACGGCTGGCACATCGGCGACCCGCGTGCGACCGACGCCGACCAGACGGCAGCCGGTTGGCTCATGCGCCCGCGCGGTGCATACGTCATGGGCCGCAACATGTTCGGCCCGATTCGTGGTGAATGGAGCGAAGCGTGGGATGGTTGGTGGGGGCCTGAGCCGCCCTACCACGCCCCGGTGTTCGTACTCACCCATCATCCGCGCGAACCGATCGAGATGCAGGGCGGGACCACCTTCCACTTCGTCACCGGAGGATTCGACGAGGCCTACGCGCGGGCGCTCCACGCAGCGGGCGGCAGGGGGGTGGACATCGCCGGCGGCGCCTCGACCGTTCGGCAGGCACTCAACGCCGGCGTGATCGACGAACTCACGCTCGACATCGCACCCGTCCTGCTCGGCGACGGCGAGCGCATGTTCGATGGCGTCGAGACCTTCGACTTCGAACCCGTCGAGGTGCTCCATTCGCCGCTGACCACCCATGTCCGCTACCGCAGGCGCGGCGCTCGCTGACGGCACGCCTCACACACCATCGGGAACCTCGCCGAGAACTCGTGGATGCCGCGCGTGCAGCGAGGATGGCCGTTGCCGACGTGGGTCGTGGTCGCGGATGACCCCGACCGGCATCAGCGGCAGGCGGGCTCAGGTTCCACTGACGATCGTCAATTCGTTGCCTTCCGGGTCGGCGATCCGCCAGCGATCCGCCGACTCGTCCAGCAGCCGGCCACCGGCTGTGACGATCGCGGCAAGGCGGGTCTGCGACAGGTCCGACGGGACAGCGAGCTCGATGTGGATGCGGTTGCGCTGCCGGCGCCGCTCGGTCTCCGAGGCGTCCAGCTCTTGAAAGACCACTACCGGGTTCAGCCGCAACGGCTCGTAGATGTCGCTGACCTCGGATCGCCGGTCGTGGACGTATCCGAGTGCGGCAGCCCAGAAGGCACGGACCGCATCGACGTCGGCGGCGTCGAGAAAGAGCTGAACGAAGCGCGGCAGCCCGGGATCCACCGTGGCCCCGAGGTCGCGCGCGGCGGTCTGGATCTTCCCGGCGAGGTCGGCGAAGTCGAGTTCGAGGCCGTGCGCGTCGGCCTCCCACTGGTCCTTTCCGCTGTCGATGATCACCAGTCCGGGGCGCAGATCGATCAGCAGGGGAAAGCCCGCATCGTCGGCCAGCGCCGCTGCTGCGGCGGTCAGGTCCCGTTGTTGCGTCGGCGTGGTGACGCGGTAGCAGACCATCGCGCTGAACACCGCCCGCCAGTCGGCTGTCGCGATCGACTCGCCGAGCGGCCCGCCGGGCACCAGGTCGACCTCGTTGCCGTCAGGATCGGCGTGACGCACCCCGTAGGGCCCCGATGCCTCCCCGAGATCCGCTTGCTGGACCGCCGCGGCCGGCCGCACCACGTCAAGGTGGATGCGGTTTCGCAGTGGCCGTGGTTCGTCGGACGGTCGGATCCGTATCTCGGGGTCACGTCGCAACGGATCCGTCAATCCGGCGTCCCCGGTGGCTGCATATTCGAGCACGGGCTGCCAGAACCGCCTCACCACGGACGGCTGCGCGGACTCGAACACGACGCTCACTTGCTGCAGCAGGGCCGGGTTCGCGGCCAGCCCGAGATCCCGCGCAGCATCCGAGACCGCCTCGGCGTGCCAGTCGGAAAGCAGGCGCACCCGCGCGCCGGTCGCGCGCAGATCGATCGCGACCTCCGCCGACAACTCGATCAGGCGCGCGGCGAGCGCGGCGCCCTTACTCATCGAGGGCGCGTCGAACCATGCCGTCGCAACGCCTTCGATCATCCGCCAATCGCTTCCGATCTCTGCCATGCCCGGCATGGTAGAGAGCATTCCGGGCGATCGCCTTCCGGATCAAAGTCACGGACAAGGACGGGACACGTGGCGGCCCCGGCTCGGCGGTGGGGGTACAAGATCCCCCTGAGGGGGGTGGTCGGGCCGGTCCCGGAACCGACAGGATGGTCGGCATGAGCACGGTGGTGACCGCCCCGGAACCCGGGCAGGTGTAGGCGGTCAGATAGGTGCCGGTCAAGGACAGATCCACCTGCTCCGACCGCGTGCAACTGGTGATCGCCGCCTACCAGGCGGGACTGGTTGGTGGTGGGCCCCTCTCCTCGTGACACCCCGCGATCGCCCGCGTTGACAGCGAGGGCGCCTCGCCGTAGCCTCTTATTCAAGAGAACGCTTTAGTAAAAGGGGTGGGGATGGGCGTCGATGTCGCCGAGACCTTCGCCGCACTCGGTGATCCGGTCCGGTATGCGATCGTCGACCGGCTGGTGGCGGGAGACGCGACCGTCGGGGAACTCGCGGCCTCCTTCACCATCACGCTGCAGGCCGTCTCCCAGCAGATCGGCACCTTGGAACGTGCCGGATTGGTGACCCGCCACCGGGAAGGCCGTGCCCGGCGGGTCCACCTGGAGGCCGCGCCGATCGAGCAGGCGGCCCGATGGATGGAGGCCAGGCGACGGCGCCTGGAGGAGCGGTACCAGCGCCTGGACGAGGTGCTGTCCGATGTGCTCGCGGCGGAACCGCCGGCCACACCCACTCGCGCAGCTGAGGGCGCTGCGCCATCCAGCCTCGGAAAGGACCGACCATGACCCTGCACGACATCCGCCGCCCCGGCGCGACCGAACACAGCCGAGTCGGAGAACAGAGCATCCAGCACAGGCGGGAGTTCAACGCCCCGGCAGCGCTGGTGCAGCGCGCCCACACCGACCCCGACCTGTTCGTCCGCTGGATGGGCCCACGCGGCACGACGGTGCGGCTGGACCGCTTCGACGCGACCACCGGGGGTGCCTTCCGCTATGTGGTGCAGGCCGCCGACGGTGGCAGTTGGGCGTTCCGGGGCTCCTACCACGAAGTCGGTGACGGAATCATCGTGCACACCTGGGAGTTCGAGGCCGAACCCGGCGTCACCCTGGAGACCCTCCGGTTCACCGACCTGCCGGACGGCCGCAGCCTGTTGGAGGTGCGCTCGACCTACACCTCTCGGCAGGCCTGCGACGCCATGCTGGCCAGCGGCATGGACGCCGGTATGGACGAGGACTTCGAGCGGCTCGACGAGGTGCTGCGCACCGCGGCGTGACGCGGATCCCTGGCCGCCGGCGCAGCACGACCGGCGGCCCGCGTCATCCCGACGGCGGGCCGCTCAGCCGACGGGATAACGCATCCCGGTGGCATAGTGCGCGACCACGCCGGACCCGTCCGCGCTGCGGATGGTCACCGGCAGGTGCCCGAGCGGTTGGGCACCGAACAGCACATCCGCCACCGCCGCCAACGTGTCGGCCTGATAGCCGTACCCGGCCAGGAAGGTGGGTGCGGAGGGGAAGTATGCCAGGCCATAGGGTGCCGCCACCGCGACCGCGATGACCGGGGTGCCGGTAGCCAGCAACTGATTCACCAGCGACTGTTGGCTGGCATCGCCCCACGCGTTGTCGGTGGTGACGACGACATAGTCGTGGGTCTTCGCGGCCGCCACCACGGCGTCGATGGTCGCCTGGCTCGGCGATCCGGTCCACATCCGGTCCACCGTCACGCCGTGCGAGGCGATGTCGGCCGTCAGCGTGGACGTCGTGCCGACGCCCCAGCCGGTGACCAGCACCGAGGCGCCCGAGTCCGGGGTGAGCGGCAAGGTCCCGTCATCGTTGCGCACCAAGGTGATGGAGTCCCGGGCGGCGCGGGCGGCGATGGCGTCCTGCTGGTCCGTGCCGACCCGGGACAGCACCGTCGACGCGTCCACCATGGCGTTGTCGAACAGGCCGAGCTTCTGCTTCAGCCGCAGGATGCGCAGCACCGACTCATCCAGCCGGGCCATGGTGATCTCGCCGGACTGCAGGGCCTGCCGGATGGCGTCGATGGACGCGCCCAGGTTCTCCGGCATCAGCAGCAGATCATCGCCGGCCTCGAAGGCGCGCAGGGCTCGCTGGTCGGCGGGGATGCCCTCCAGCGCGGCCGCCGACAGGGCGTCCGTCACCACCACGCCGTTGTAGTGCAGGGTGTGTCGCAGTAGCCCGGTGACGATCGGCGCGGAGACGCTGGCCGGGGCGCCGGAGGGGTCGAGCGCCGGCATGACGATGTGCGCGGCCATGATCTCGTCCACGCCGGCGGCGATCGCCTGCCGGAACGGCGGCAGGTCGTTGCGCCGGATCTGCTGGATGGTCTCGTCGCTCACCGCCACGCCGTTGTCGGTGTTGATAGCCGTGCTGCCCAGCCCGGGGAAGTGCTTGACCGTGGCGGCGATCCCGGCATCCTGATACCCCGTCACCGAGGCGCGGACCATCGCCGCGACATGGCCTGCGCGATCGCCGAACGACCGCGGACCGTCCGCGCTGTTCTGCGGATTGGTGTTCACATCGGCCACCGGCGCGTCGTCCACGTTGATGCCCAACGCCGCCAGCTGCTGGCCGGTCGCATGGGACATGTCGTAGGAGTCACCGGGGGAGAACGTCGCCCCGAGTGCCATGTTGCCCGGTGACACGGCCAAGGGTGCGCCGATCCTGGTGACGTTGCCGCCCTCCTGATCGGTGCTGATCAGCAGCGGCGGGTCACCGGCGTCCGACGCGGCCTGCTGCAGGCCGTTGGACAGCGTGGCGATCTGGATCGGATCCTGCAGGTTGTCGGTCCAACTGAAGTAGATGACCGCGCCCAGATGGTATTTCGCGACCACCTCGGCTCCGGTGTCGACGCCGTACAGGCGCTGGTTGGTTGCCGCCTCGCTAGCGGTCACGTCGGTGGCTGAGGTGCCGTAGACATAGGTTTCGAAGAGCTGGCCGATCTTCTGATCGGTCGTCATGTCGGCAAGTGCGGCGGCGGCCGGGTCGGTGGCACCGGCCTGGCCGCCCGCCCGGGGCGCCGGGCCGGCCGTGGCGGGAGCGGCCGCGAGCGCCAGCGCGACAGCGGTGGTCGCGATCGGCACCAGTAGCCGGCGAGTCCGGGAACGCATCGTCATCAAAGGCCTCCTTCAAGGCGGTAGATGCTGTGTCGCAGCGTGTTTGGCAGGTGTCAATGACCGTGGCGCTGCCAGAGCACCGCAACGGGATCCTGTTGGGTGAGCGTGACGGTGCCTTGCCAGGTCAGGTAGGGCTGGATCGGGCGATACTCCCGGTCCAGCAGGTACGCCCTGGTCATGCCGGTCACGGTGGCGGTGTAGCCGGGATCGGCGCGCACCGACGTGGGGAAGCGGATGACCTCGATGCTGGCGATGTCGTCGACCGTGGTGCCCGGCGGCAACTCGACATCGGTGGCGTCCAGGCCGTCCCGCTGCAAGGAGTAGTTCGGGATGTTGTGATCGGACCGGTAGATCCGGTGGCTGCCCTTCAACTGAACGCCGACGCTGACGCCGACCCAGGGGGAGTGCCCGTTGTCCGGGGAGCTGGTGGTCTTGTCGATCACCACGTACAGGTAGTTGCGCGCGTCGCCGAGTTCGGCGGTATCCGGATTCCCCCTGGCCTCGGTGTGGAACTCCCGGATCATCTCCTTGCCCATCACCGCGTAGGTCCAGGGGAACATCTCCATGATTTGTTCGCGGGCCTGGGTGCTCGGATCCATGGTCGGTACCGCCGAGAGGAAGAACCGCATTTGCGCATCGGACAGTTCGTCACACACGTTGTTGTTGTCGGTGCAGGTCTGCAGCACCGGGTGCTGCCCCTCGTGGGCACCGGAGAACACCGTGGTGGTGTGTGACGGCGCCTGGAACGTCTCCGAGCCGGGCACGGTGTTGCCGGCGGCGTCGATGACGACCCGATAGATCCACTCGATGTCGGTCATGCGGCCCCAGCGCGCCTGTTCGGACGGTGGCTCGGTGTCGGTGCCGCCGTCCTCGTTGCTCCAGACGATCTGGTACTCCAGCGATGTCGTCCCGTCCGGGTTGACCGTGCGGTAGTGCCAGGACACCAGGGGCGCGTCGGTCCAGGAGTTCTGCATGGGTCCGCCGTAGGAGGCCAGCGAACGGCCGTACAGGATCGGGGAGTGCGCCAGCGCCTGGTAGTCCGGCGCATCGGTGCCGACCGTGCTCGGGTGGATTGCGGCCAGGTCGATCTGCCGTGCTCCCGGCGCGGAGTGGGATGCGTTGAAGGCGATGGTGAGATCGTGCGTACCCGCCGTGAGGTCCCCGAGTTGCAACTGGCGGTGCAGCGGCTCGGCGCCGGGCACCAGCAGGTCGGTCTGGTAGGTCCCGTCGACCGAGATGGAGGCGACGGCGGATTCGTCGCCCACCCGCTGCCAGTCGACACCCGGTGCCCAGGCCACCAGATCGATCAGGCCCTGACCGCCCGGTGAGGTGAAGGTGGTGTGGTAGGGCCGGTCCGCCGTGAGCACGACATCCGGCCGGGGGGAGTGCCCGTGCGCGCTCGCTGCGGTGACTGCGGTGCTGCCGGGCGTGGCGCCGGTGGTCCCGGCCGCCCGCAC
>DASSTH010000532.1:0-4016 GCA_035708025.1 Nakamurella sp.
CGGGAGGCGGCCCGGATGGACGGCGCCAGCGAGTTCCAGGTCTACCGGCACGTGATCTTCCCGCAGCTGTCTCCGATCGCGCTGTCGGCGCTGATCATCATCGGCCACATGTCGATGAAGATGTTCGACCTGATCTACAACATCGCCGGGGCGAACAGCTATCCGGCGGCGGTGCCCGCGACCTACATGTGGACCCAGCTGTTCAGCAAGTCCAACCCGGCCAACGCGGCGGCCAACGCGACCATCCTGCTGCTGATCGTCGCCGTGGTCGTGGTGCCGTACCTGATCTACACCAACCGGGTGGAGAAGAGGTCGGGCTCATGACCACCACCACGCCGCTGCCCCCGGCGCCGATCACCATGCCGTCGGCGGGGCGCATCACCGGCGCGGCGATCGCCAGCCGGACCGTGCGATACGCGCTGCTGCTGATCTTCGTCATCCTGCTGCTGGTCCCGCTGTACGTGATGGTGGTGACCAGCTTCAAGTCGGCGGCCGACATCCGGCCGACGACCGCCTGGAACCTGCCGCAGCGGCTGTCGGTGGACGGCTGGGCCAAGGCCTGGCGGGAGCTGTCCGGCCCGCTGTTCCGATCGCTGATGCTGGCCATCGTGGCGGCCGTCGTGTCGTCGATGCTCGGCTCGCTCAACGGCTTCGTGTTCTCCAAGTGGCGTTTCCCCGGCGCGAACATCGTGTTCACGCTGTTCTTGTTCGGCATGTTCATCCCGTACCAGGCGGTGATCATCCCGCTGCAGGAGATGATGCTGACCATCCAGGGCTGGGGCCTGCCGGAGGGTGTCGGCACGCTGATCGTGGTGCACGTGATCTACGGCATCCCGATCTGCACGCTGATCTTCCGCAACTACTACGCCACCACGGTGCCCACCGAGATCCTGGAGGCCGGCAAGGTCGATGGCGCCGGGATGCTGCGCACCTATTGGTCGATCGTGTTGCCGATCTCCATTCCCGGCTTCGTCGTGACGCTGATCTGGCAGTTCACCAGCGCCTGGAACGACTTCCTGTTCGCGCTGTTCCTGACCAACGCCAACAACGGGCCGGTGACGTTCGCGCTGAACTCGCTGGCCAGCGGGCAGAACCCGGACTACGCCTCCAACATGGCCGGCGCGCTGCTGGCGTCCCTGCCGACCCTGGCGGTGTACATCATCCTGGGCAAGTACTTCATCGGCGGCCTGATGTCCGGCTCGGTGAAATAGCCCAGTCCGCGAGGATCAACTTCCCCCGGCGAGGATCAACTTCCCCCGGCGAGGATCAACTTCACGTCGAATCGGGCGTATCGGGCGCGAAACCGTGATGTTGATCCGCGCGGGGCCGGGGCGAATCGGGCGGCCCGCCGGCGAGAGTCCCCACCGGGCCACGTTTGCCCAGGTCAGGCCATGGGGAGTTCTCCCCATCGACCATCCGGCGAAGCTCTGCCAGAGTCGATGGTGCCCGCCGGGACGGGCACGCACCACAAAAGGTTGGTCGCGTCGGGTCGCAGACGGGGGCGGCCCGACATCGGCCCGCCGATGTGATCGTTTTCCGACACCGGCGCGAGTCCGGGCGTCGCAACCATGGCGCTCGGGCTTGGTGCTATCCAAGGGCGGCCAAATCGCGGTGCTATCCGGGGTCGGCAGCGTCCCTCTGGTGCCGGTCCATCTACGCTCCCCGGGATGACCACCGTGCACCGGTTGAGCCGACAGGACGCCCGGCGCATCGCCATCCGGGCCCAGCTACTGGCAGCGCCGCCTCCCACCGACCTGCTGGACGTGGTGCGCCACCTCGGCCTGGTGCAGAACGACCCGACCGCGGCGGTGGCGCCGAGCGCCGAACTGGTCGCCTGGAGCCGGTTGGGCCCCGCCTACCGCTACGGCGACCTGGCCGCCGCCACCGCGGACGGGTCGCTCATCGAGTTGTTCGGCATGCTGCGCCCGGCCGAGGACATCGGGCTGTACCGCGCGCAGATGGCGGGCTGGCCCGGAACCGGCCGGCATCCCGAACTGGAAGTGGCCCAGCAGGAGTGGGTGGACGCCAACGACGACTGCCGCCGGGCCATCCTGGAACGGCTGGAGGACGAGGGTCCGCTGCCGTCCCGGGATCTGCCGGACATCACCGTGGTGCCGTGGCGGTCCAGCGGCTGGAACACCAACCGCAACGTGCGGATGCTGTTGGAGCTCATGGTGGCGCGCGGCGAGGTCGCGGCGGCCGGATACCGCGGCCGGGACCGGCTGTGGGACCTGGCGGAGCGGGTGTACCCGGATGGGCCGGTGATCCCGCTGGAGGAGGCCGAGGCCATCCGCGCGCGGCGTCGGCTGCACGCCCTGGGCATCGCCCGGGTGCGGACCACCCGCACCATGGTGGAGCCCAACGACGTCGGCGGGATCGGCGAGCCCGCCGAGATCGACGGCCTGCGCGGGAAGTGGCGGGTCGATCCGCAGTACCTGGATCGGACGTTCCGCGGGCGCACCGCGCTGCTCTCCCCACTGGACCGGCTGATCTTCGACCGCACCAGGATGGTGGAGATCTTCGAGTTCGACTACCAGCTGGAGATGTACAAACCCGCGGCGAAGCGGCGCTGGGGCTACTGGGCCATGCCGATCCTGCACCACGACCGGCTGGTCGGCGCGCTGGACGCGACCGCGGACCGGGCCGCCGGGGTGTTCCGGGTGCATGCGGTGCACCGGACCGAGCCGTTGACCGCGGCGGCCGAGAAGGCCGTGCAGCGGGAGATCCGCGCGCTGGCCGCCTGGCTGCAGCTGGACCTCGTCACCGACGAGTGACGCCGGCGGCCATCGGACCCGCGGAACCTGCGCGGCCGGTCAGCGGTCCCGCCGCGCTCCCTCCGAGGGTGCCACGGTCCGCACCGTGGGCTCCTCGAAACCGCTGTCGGCGAACGCCTCTCGCGCCGCCCGACGTACCCGCACGACGGCGTCGCCCGGCACCAGGGCGATGACGGAGCCGCCGAACCCGCCCCCCACCATGCGCGCGCCCAGCGCGCCGGCCGCCAGCGCGGCCCGCACCGCCACGTCCAACTCCGGACTGGACACCTGGTAGTCATCACGCAGCGACCGGTGCGAGGCGGTGAGTTCCGGCCCGATGGCGGCGATGTCCTCCGCCCGAAGCAGGTCCGTCACCGCCCGCACCCGCTGGTTCTCCATCACCACGTGCCGCACCCGCCGGCGCAGCACCTCGGCATCCGGGCCGGACAGCTCGGCCAGCGCGTCGGGCAGCCGGTCCGGCGTCAGCGCCGACAGCGACGGCACCCCCAGCTGGGCGGCCGCCGCCTCGCAGTCGGCACGCCGGCGGGCGTACTCGCCATCGGCCAGCGCATGGTGCGTGCGGGTGTCGATCACCAAAACGCGCAACCCGGCCGCGACCGGGTCGAACGGGATCTGTTCGGTGCTGCCGGCGCCCACGTCGAAGAACAGCGCATGCCCCGCGGTGCAACAGGACGAGGCCATCTGGTCCATCAGGCCGCACGGCACGCCGACGAAGTCGTTCTCCGCGCGCTGCGCTATCCGGGCCAGCTCCGGACGCGGCAGGCCGAGATCCAGGAACTCCGACACCGCCAGCGCCACGGCGCATTCCACCGCCGCCGAGGAGGACAGGCCGGCCCCGGCAGGGACCGCCGAGTCCAGCGCCAGCCGCAGCGGCGGCACCTGGTGACCGTCCTGCCGCAGGGCCCACAGCACTCCCAGCGGGTAGGCGGCCCAGCCGGCGGTGACGGGGGAGCCGGGCACCAGGTCGCCGGGGGCCGCGGCCACCACCGTGCCGCGCCGCTGCGCCGACGCCACCCGGAACTCCCCGTCCGGCGCCGGACCCAACGCGATGCGCGCCCTGGCCTCGATCGCGAACGGCAACACCAATCCGTCGTTGTAGTCGGTGTGCTCGCCGATCAGGTTCACCCGGCCCGGGGCGGACCACACGCCCACCGGCTCGGCGGTGAACCGGGAACGGAACAGCGCGGCGGCGGTCATCCCCCGGTCATCTCCCCGCCAGCTCCCAGGCGTCCCGGACCATGT
>DASSTH010000533.1:0-3874 GCA_035708025.1 Nakamurella sp.
GGGGTCTGACGGGGATGTCCTGCACGGCCCTTTGACATTGCTCCACGTCGGTGGACGCCACGAAGGCGTTCACGTCGCCCACCACGAGGGGATGTCCTGCACGGCCCTTTGACTTTGCTCCACGGGCTGGAGCAAAGTCAAAGGGCGCGGAACAGCACCACTCCGAGGTGGGATCACCCCGACACGGGGCGGAGCGCGGCGTCATGGTCGGGCAGTACGGTGGACCGCAGCACGCCCCGGCCGGAGGAACCCGAATGACCGATCGCAAGCCCTGGCACGGCGTCATCGTGGCCGCCGCGCTGCCGTTCCGCGACGACCTCACGGTGGACTACGACGCGTACGCCGAGCACGTGCGCTGGCTGGCCGACAACGGCGTGGACGGGGTGGCGCCCAACGGGTCGCTCGGCGAGTACCAGACCCTCACCGCCGAGGAAAGGGCCAGGATCGTCGAGGTGGCGGTGCAGGCGGCCCCGGACGGCTTCGTGGTGATGCCCGGGGTGGGCGCGTACGGTGCGATGGAGTCACGGCGGTTCGCCGAGCAGGCCGCCGAAGCCGGCGCCCATGCGCTGATGGCGTTGCCGCCCAACACCTATCCGGCCGACGAGCGCGGCGTGCTCGAGCACTTCCGGGAGATCGCCAAGGCCGGGCTGCCGGTGTCGGCGTACAACAACCCGATCGACACCAAGGTCGACCTCACGCCGGCCCTGCTGGCCACCCTGTACGGGGAGGGGCTGATCGTCGCGGTCAAGGAGTTCACCGGCGACGTCCGCCGCATCTACCAGATCCGGGAGCTGGCCCCGGGTCTGGACCCAATGGTGGGCACCGACGACACCGTGCTGGAGGTGGTGCTGGCCGGCGCCAAGGGCTGGATCGCCGGCTACACCAACGCGTTCCCGCGCTCCACCATGGCGCTGTACCGGGCCTGCCAGGCGCAGGACCTGGACACCGCGCTGCCGCTGTACCGGCAGCTGCACCCGCTGCTGCGCTGGGACACCAAGACCGAGTTCATCCAGGCGATCAAGCTGTCCATGCAGATGGTCGGCCGGACGGGGGGCCGCTGCCGGCCGCCCCGCCAGCCGCTGTTGCCGCACCAGGAGGCCGCCGTGCGCAAGGCCACCGAGGACGCGCTGGCCGCCGGACTGGGCTGACCGGATTTCCATGCGCTCCAGCAAGGTGCTGCACGCCGTCGACTCGCACACCGAGGGCATGCCGACCAGGGTGATCACCGGCGGAGTCGGCGTGCTGCCGGGCTCGACCATGGCGGAGCGGCGCAGCTGGTTCCTAGAGCACTCCGACGACCTGCGCACCCTGCTGATGTACGAGCCGCGCGGACATGGCTCGATGTCCGGTGCCATCCTGCAGCCGCCCACCCGGCCGGACGCCGACTACGGGGTGCTGTTCATCGAGGTGTCCGGCTGCCTACCCATGTGCGGGCACGGGACCATCGGTGTGGCAACGGTTCTGGTGGAGACCGGGATGGTGGCGGTGACGGAGCCGGTGACGGTGATCCGGCTGGACACCCCGGCGGGCCTGGTGGTTGCCGAGGTGGCGGTGTCCGGCGGCCACGCCGACTCGGTGACCATCCGGAACGTGCCGTCGTTCTCCGTGGGGCTGGACGTGACGGTCGCCGTGCCGGCCCTGGGCGAGGTGCGCTACGACCTGGCCTACGGCGGAAACTTCTACGCCATGGTGGAACTGGCCGAGCTGGGGCTGCCGTTCGACCGGGCGGCCAAGCAGGAGTTGCTGCGCGCGGGGCTGTCCATCATGGAAGCGATCAACACCGCCGCGGAACCGGTGCACCCGCTGGATGCCTCGATCCGCGGCTGCCACCATGTGGCGCTGATCGCCCCGGATTCGGATGCCCGGCACTCCCGGCACGCCATGGCGATCCACCCGGGATGGTTCGACCGCTCTCCGTGCGGGACCGGGACCAGCGCCCGGATGGCTCAGCTGCACGCCCGCGGGATGCTGCCGCTGGACGCCGATTTCGTGAACGAGTCCTTCATCGGCACCCGGTTCATCGGGCGGCTCACCGGCACGTCCACGGTGGGGCCGTATCCCGCCGTGCTGCCCACCATCACCGGCCGGGCCTGGGTGACCGGCACCGCGCAGTACCTGCTGGACCCCACCGACCCGTTCCCGGCCGGCTTCCTGCTGTGAAGCGGCGGACTTCGCGGGTCTGGTACTTCGTTTCCGGCTCGGTGGGGGACCAAAACGCAGCATCAAACCGGCGAACATGGTCTGGCGGGCGGTGAGCACGAGAACCGCCGGTCCGATCGCGCTGGAGCCGGAGGAGCGGGCGATGGCGGACGCCGGGCAGGGCCCGGCCGTCGCGTTGGCCATGCGGGTGGTGCTCGCGGTGGCCCGGGCGGTGGGTGCGCCCCGCTTGCGACCCATCGAGTCGGCGCACGTGGACAGCTGCCTGTACCACGGCCGGGCCGGGCTTGACTTCGCCCGCCGGCTGGTGGACCTGGGCGGCCGGGTTTCCGTGCGCACCACCCTGAACGTGGGCAGCCTGGACCTGCTGCACCCGCACACGGTGCGTGCCGACCCGGTGCTGCGGGATGCCGGGCGGGCATTGATGGACGCGTACGTGGCGCTGGGCTGCGAGCAGACCTGGACCTGCGCCCCGTACCAGCTCAGCCACCGGCCCGCGGCCGGAAGCCACGTGGCGTGGGCGGAATCCAACGCCATCGCGTTCGTCAACTCGGTGCTGGGCGCCCGCTCCGACCGGTACGGCGACTTCGTCGACATCGCGGCGGCGATCACCGGCCGGGTGCCCGACGCCGGTTTGCACACCGACGCCGCGCGGCGGGCGACCCTGCTGCTGGACTGCTCCGCGGTGCCGGCCGGGGTGTGGCGGTCGGAGGCGGCCTGGGCTGCGCTCGGGGCGGTGCTGGGCGACGCGGCCGGCAGCAGGGTGGCGGCGCTGACCGGCTTGCCGGGCGACCTGTCGGACGGGGGGCGCACCGAGGACCGGCTCAAGGCCGTGGCGGCCACCGCCGCGTCGGCCGGCGGCGTCGCGCTGTTCCACGTCGTGGGAGTGACCCCGGAGGCGCCCGAACCGGCCGCGGTGCTCGACCCGGGCCTCCCGGAGCGGGCGGTGCCCGTGCTGCCCGTCACCGCAGCGATATTGCGCGCAGCGCGGGACCGGCTCAGCACCGCGACCGGGGATCGGCTGGATGCCGTCAGCCTGGGCACCCCGCACTTCTCCGTCACCGAATTCGCGGCCCTGGCCGGCCTGTTGGCATCGGGAGTGCCGTTCCACCCCAGCGTCGATGTGGTGGTGTCCACCAGCCGGGCGGTGCTCGCCGAGGCGGAGCGGTCCGGGTACGCGGCGGCGCTCCGCGCGGCCGGCGGGCGGATCGTCACCGACACCTGCACGTACGTCACGCCGGTGCTCGACCCCGCCTGCCGGGTGGTGATGACCGACTCCGGCAAGTGGGCCTGGTACGCGCCGGGGAACCTGGGAGTCGACGTGGTGCTGGGCAGCCTGGCCGACTGCGTGGCATCGGCCCGGGCCGGGAGGGCGGTGCGCGATGAGTCCGGTTGGGGCTGAGCCGCCATCCCAGGAACCGTCGATCCGGCGGATCCGTTGCCTGGTCCTGCATCCCGGCACCGGGTCCGGAGAACTGCTGGTGCTGGACGAGCCGCTGTCGTTCTGGGGCGGCGTATCGGCGGCCGGCGAGGTCATCGACCGGCACCACCCGCAGCACGGCGCATCCCTGACCGGCCGGGTGGTGGCCATGCCGGCCGGCCGCGGGTCGTCGTCGTCCTCGTCGGTGCTGGCCGAGCAGATCCGGGCGGGCACCGCGCCGGCCGCGCTGGTACTGGCCGAGCCGGACTCCATCCTGGTGGTGGGCGCGGTGGTGGC
>DASSTH010000534.1:0-5501 GCA_035708025.1 Nakamurella sp.
GGCGGTCGGGTGCAGGCCGTCGCCGAGCAGCCCCGCATCCGCCGGGCCGAGGATGTCCGGTCCGTCGATGATGGTCAGCCGCCGGTCGCCGGCCGCGACGAGGAGCTCGCCGGTGGACCGCACGATGTCCCTGACCTCCTCCAGGGTGAGTCCCGCGGCGTTGGGCATGCGCTCCCGGCCAGGCGCGGTGATCGGCGTGATCAGCGCCAGTGGGGTGTCCGGGTGTCCGTCCCGGACGGTCTGGCAGAACCCGATGACCGCCGGGCCGAGCGACCGGCGCGAGAAGGTCGCGGCACCGTGGATGTTGACACCCAGGCAGAGGCTGATCAGTTCGGCCGGCGTGTCCCGCAGGCACCGCGCGACCACCGGATCGAGGTGGCATTGCCCGGCGAAGCCCCAGCACCGCAGCTGCCAGGCCTGCCGGGTCGCGACCAGCGCGGGCCAGGTCTGGCTGGGGCCGGAGGCCGTTCGGCACTGGCTGATGGAACTGCCGTAGTGGATCCAGCGGGCGCCCCTGGGGTCCGCCGGTTCGATCACGTCACCGTCCAGCCGCATCCGGCCGAGTTGCACGACGCCGAACTGCGGCAACCACAGGTCGATCCGCTTGCGCCCGGCCGGGAGGTCGACCTGCAGGCGGTCCCGGACCGGTAGCCGGTGCGCGAGGGCGCCGTCCACGCACAGATCCACCGGTGCGGTGTCCGCCGGATCCTGGGCGCGGATGGGCAGCGTCACCGCCGTCGCATCGGTGGTGAACGAGAAGCGGCCGCCGGCCGCCATGCGAGCGGTCAGCAGCAGCTCGGGGTGCAGCAAGGCGGCGGGCGCGGGCAGCCGCATCGGCTCCCACCAGTCCGCCGTGCGGGCGAAGCCGGCCAGGCCCGCCATGCCCAGGCGGGCGTCGTCCGGGGCGAGCTCGAACATCGGTCGGTACCTCCGTTCGGCGTCGTCCCGGCTCGCTCGGCCCGTCCCTGGCCCGCCGGGCACTGCCACACGCCCGGACGCGCCGGTGCCCGCCGGGTGACGGCTCGAGCCGGGGCTCACCGGATAGCGTGATCTACCGTGCCACACCGTGATGACGGGCGATCAGCCGACCGCTACGGCCATGACGTGCTCGCCCAGCGCGGCCCGAAACGCCGTGCGCCCCAGGTGGTTCCGGCCACTTCGGAGGTGGTGGCTGAGGACCCGCTGTCCGGGTTCTGCGGCGCGGTGGTGGCCTGCACCGGCACCGCCGTCACCCTGGAGGACCGGTTCGGCAAGCGGCGCAACTTCCCGCTGGCCCCGGGGGCGTTCCTGGTCGACGGGCTGCCCACCACGCTGACCCGGCCGGCCGGTGCGCCGGCCCGGCCGGGCCGGTCGGCCTCCGGGTCGGTGGCCGTCACCGGCCTGCGCGCCCGCACCGCCCGGGCCGCCCGCATCTGGGTGGAGGGCATCCACGACGCCGCCCTGGTGGAACGCGTCTGGGGGCACGACCTGCGGGTGGAGGGTGTGGTGGTCGAGCCGCTGGACGGCCTGGACAACCTGCCCGGGGCGCTCGCCCGGTTCGGCCCGGGCCCCCGGCGGCGGGTCGGCGTGCTGGCCGACCACCTGGTGCCCGGCTCCAAGGAGACCCGCATCGCCAACGCGGTGGCCTCGCCCGATGTGCTCGTCACCGGCCATCCGTACGTGGACATCTGGCAGGCGGTGCGGCCGGCCGCGGTGGGCATCGCCGGCTGGCCCGAGGTGCCGCGCGGCGTCGACTGGAAGCAAGGAGTGTGTGCCGCGCTGGGCGTGCCCGACGTGGCCACCATGTGGGGGCGCGTCAACGGTGCGGTGGCCAGCTTCCGGGACCTGGACACGCCGCTGATCACGGCGGTGGAACGGCTCATCGACTTCGTCACCGCCGACTGACCCCTTCGGGATTTGCGCGGATCAACTTCCCCCCGCGCGGATCAACTTCCAACTTTCCCGCTCAAGACGGCCCGGAAGTGGGAAGTTGATCCGCGCAAGCAGAAGTTGATCCTCGCGGACCGCGGGGACGTCACGGGGTGGTCACGATTGCGGCACGCTGGCGCTCAGGGCGTCGGCGACCGCGGCGCGGCCCCCGTTACGGACAGCACGCTCTGGCAGGATGAGCGGCATGCACGCGTGGATCTGGTTCAGCATCGCGGTGGTGGCATCCATCGCCGAGGTGCTGGGCGGCGAGTTCGTGCTGTTGATGCTGGGTGGCGGGGCGCTGATCACCGCCCTGGTGTCGCTCGGCGTCGGCCTGCTCTGGCTGCAACTGGTGGTGTTCGCGGTGGCGTCGCTGGCACTGGTGTTCGGCCTGCGGCCGCAGCTGAAACGTCACTTCATCAAACCGGCCCAGATCCGCTCCGGCATTGATGCCTTGATCGGTTCGAAGGCTACAGTGATCTCCACCGTGGATTCGGCGGGTGGCCAGGTCAAGATCGGCGGCGAGGTGTGGTCAGCCGTCGGTGTCGACGGCCACCGCCCGCTGCCGCCCGGGACGCCCGTCACCGTCGTCGAGGTCCGCGGGGCCACCGCGGTCGTGATTTGGGGGCCGTAGAACATGGATCCACTGCTCATCGCCGCGATCGTGATCGTGGTCCTGGCGATCATCATCGTGCTCCGCTCGGTCAAGGTGATCCCGCAGGCGCAGGCCGCGGTGATCGAACGCCTGGGCCGCTACCACAAGACCAACAACGCGGGCCTGGTCTGGCTCGCCCCGTTCCTGGACCGCATCCGCGCGCGGATCGACCTGCGCGAGCAGGTGGTGTCCTTCCCGCCGCAGCCGGTGATCACCGAGGACAACCTGACGGTGTCCATCGATACGGTGGTGTACTTCCAGGTCACCGACCCGCGTGCCGCCGTGTACGAGATCGCCAACTACATCGTCGCGGTCGAGCAGCTGACCACCACCACGCTGCGCAACGTGGTCGGCGGGATGAACCTGGAACAGACGCTGACCAGCCGGGACGCCATCAACGGGCAGCTGCGCGGGGTGCTGGACGAGGCCACCGGCAAGTGGGGGATCCGGGTCGCCCGAGTCGAGCTGAAGGCCATCGATCCGCCGCCGTCGATCCAGGACTCCATGGAGAAGCAGATGCGCGCGGACCGGGACAAGCGCGCCATGATCCTGACCGCGGAGGGCCAGCGGGAGTCCTCCATCAAGACCGCCGAGGGCCAGAAGCAGGCCGCGGTACTGACCGCCGAGGGCGCGAAGCAGTCCGCCATCCTGGCCGCCGAGGGTGAGCGGCAGTCGCGCATCCTGCGGGCGCAGGGCGAGCGGGCAGCCCGCTACCTGCAGGCACAGGGCCAGGCCAAGGCCATCGAGAAGGTGTTCGCCGCGGTCAAGGCCGGCCGGCCCACCCCGGAGCTGCTGGCCTACCAGTACCTGCAGACGCTGCCGCAGATGGCGCAGGGGGATGCCAACAAGGTGTGGATGATCCCGTCCGACTTCTCCAAGGCGCTGGAGGGCTTCGGCCGGATGCTGGGCACCAAGGGTGACGACGGGGTGTTCCGCTACGAGCCGAGCACCGACGACGTCCCCGAGTCGCATCCCGGCGAGATCGACGAGGATGTGAAGGACTGGTTCGGCGGCACCTCCGCGGACGAGGTGGCTCAGGCGGTCAAGGCCGCCGAGCAGGAGGCGTCGGTGACGATCGACGAGAAGGAGGCCGCGATCGCGGCGGCCAAGGCGGCCGGGGTTCCGCCGCAGCTGCCCGGGGCGCAGCACGTTCCGGGCGTGGCGCCCTCGCAGCCGGCGCCGGCGCAGATCCCGCAGGCGCCGCCGTATCCGCCGCACACCGGCCCCGGTCCGGCCAGCGGTCCGCAGTACCCCGGCCAGCAGCCGCCACCCGGCTACGGGTACCAGCAGGAGCCGCCCCCGGGTCAGGGCAACCAGCACGAACCCCCGCCCGGATACGGCTATCCGGGCCAGCAGCCGCCGCAGGGCCCCCCGCCCGGGCGGTGACCCCGTTTATTCGGTGACCCTCCCTGTTCGGTGACGCTCCCCGTTTGGTGACGCGCCTCGCCAGTGACGCTCCCGGCTTGGTGACGCGCCCTGCTCGGTGTCGCTCCTTTGCGCGGAGCCGCTCCTGGCTCGGTGAGTGAACCGCTCGCAGCGCTGAACCGGGCATTTACGCGGCACGCGGTTCACTGAACGGGTGGCGGGGGAGGGGCCGGTGACGCGCGCCTGCACCGGGTGAACGTGCTCTCCGCGCCCGTGACTCGCGCGCCCCACCCCGTGACGTCCCCCCACGCATCCGGTGACTGAACCGCTCGCAGCGTTAAGCCGGGCACTTTCGCGGCAGGCGGTTCACTCAACGGGACTCGCGCGGTTCACTCAACGGGACTCGCGCGGTTCCCTCAACGGGGTGGCGAGCGGCTCCCTCACACAGCAGTGGCGCGGCCACTCAACGGGCGGGGCGGCAGGGCTGGGCGGACGTCTCGGTTGGGACACGGAAGCCCATTCGGTGACCCGGATCCTTTCCCCGGGACCGGCGGGATGCAATGATCGCCCTCTACCCGGGTCGCCGTAGGTACTCGGGATGTCCTGTCATACTGACCGGCCCGAGACGGGTCGCCGGCGGAAGGATCTGCTGATGGGGTGGAACCGGTCACGAGTGCTGGTTGCGATCACCGCGGCCGCGGCATTGGCCCTGGCGGGATGCAGCGCGGGATCCGGAACGCAGCAGACCAATCAGCCGACCAGCCAGCCCGCTACCTCGCCGGCGCCGGCCACCTCGTCGGCCTCCGGCGGCAGCAGCACGGCCAGCGGCGCCCAGAGCAGCGCGTCGAGCGGCGGTTCCAGCAGCGCGTCGACCGGCTCGAGCTCCGGTGGCTCGGAATCGAGCTCCTCGGCCACCGTCCCGCCGCCGTCGGACGCCACCCTCACCCTCGGCCTGGTGCTGGAGCCGGTGAGCCTGGACTTCACCACCCAGAGCGGCGCGGCGATCCCGCAGGTGCTGCTGAACAACGTCTATCAGACCCTGGTCAAGCAGGATCAGGACACCGGTGAGATCGTGCCCAGCTTGGCCAAGAGCTGGACGGTGTCCCCCGACGGCAAGACGTACACCTTCGAACTCCAGCCCAACGCCAAGTTCTCCGACGGGACGCCATTCACGGCCGACGACGCGGTGTTCTCGATCAACTACGTCAAGACGAAGTGGACCGTCACGGTCAACAAGATCATGGACCTGGTCGACTCGGCCACCGCCGTCTCGCCGACCGAGCTCAAGGTGGTGCTCAAGCAGCCGAGCAACCTGTGGCTGTTCAAGATGACCACCCGGGTCGGCGCCATGATGAGCACGAAGCACGTGGACAAGCTGGCGACCGAGGCGATCGGCACCGGGCCCTACCTGTTCAGCGACTGGAAGCGCGGAGACTCGATCACGCTGACCCGCAATCCGAACTATTGGGGTAACCCGGCTCCGGTGAAGACAGTGGTGTTCAAGTACTTCCAGGATCCGACCGCGATGAACAACGCCTTCCTGACCGGCCAGATCCAGGTGATCACCACCGTG
>DASSTH010000535.1:0-2899 GCA_035708025.1 Nakamurella sp.
CAACAGTCGGCGCTGCCAGGTCGGCAGCACGTCGTCGGTGACCAACGGTGTCTCGGTGGTCGGCGGGGCCGGTGCCTGCAGGATCCGCACGGTGTCCAGCGGCGGCTCCCAGTGGGTCGCCCGGATGGCCAGGAAGCTGCCCGGCAGGGCGCCGGAGTGGTTGCCGATGTTGTGCAATTGCCACTGGCGAAGACCGCCGTCCGAGCAGATGGCCAGGTTGCCGGTACCGATCCCGCCCAGTGGCATGGCGATGTGCGGGGCGTCGGTTCCGGACACCGGCCAGCGCGGCGCGGGTTGCCCGGTCATCGGCGCGGGTTGCCCGGTGTTCGGCTCAGTGTGACCGGTCATCGGCTCCGTGCGACCGATCATCGGCTCCGTGTGACCGATCATCGGCTCGGGGTGCAGGTCATCGGCCACCAGTGCCTTCCGGTGTGGTCCGCAGGGTGATCTTCCGCAACGAGAAGTAGTACACGCTGATGCCGGCGTTCGCGCACGGGCAGACGTTGCTCTGCATCCACATGCTCCGGCCGTCGTCGCTGATGAACTTCGACGGGATGGTCGTGGCGTAGCCGCCGTACGCGGACTCGTTCCACGGGTAGGGGCCGAAGTCCTTGCCACCCAGCAGCTTCCACGGGCCCCACGGTTGCGGTGCGGTGTAGATCTGGAAGCTGTGCTCGGTCCACGAGGTGTACAGGTAGGTGCGCAGCGGTGCGTCGTAGACGACGCCTCCCTGGCTGAGCACGGACAGTCCCGGCGCGGCACCGCCGGGCTGCGTGACGACCCGGCGGGCGTCGTGCAGCACCGGCTTGCGCTGACCGATGTCCTGCGACCAGCGCGGGGCGGAGCCCGAGCCGCCGGCGTAGAACTGCCATGCGGCGCGCTCGGCGACCCGGTCCTTCGGGACCCGCGCCAGGTACAGGTCCACCGGATCCGGCACGACGTCGGAGTAGGAGTCGCGCCAGTTGTGATCCAGGCCGTAGGCGTACACGAACCCGTCGGGCGCACCGGCGTACCCGCGGCCGTAGTCCAGGAAGAAGATCGTGGTGAACCGTCCGTCGGAGAACATCGGCGCCGAGCGGTCCCAGGTCCAGGTCCGCCCGTGGTCGGTGGAGGTGGAGATGGACGCTGCCGGGGCGTCGTTGAAGTCGGTGGCCAGGTCCTGGACCGCCAGGTACAGCGTGTCGCCGACGCAGGCGATCCCGGTCGGCTTGCGGGTGTATCCGTCGCCGCTCCACACCTGCCCGACCTGGTCGCCGATCGCCGTCGTGTCGCCGGTCAGGTCGCCCGGCTCGCCGTGGATGACATCGGTGCCGATGTCGGCGAACTCGGTGCCGAAGCCCTTGCCGTCCCCGTGGGCGGTGTAGATCTCCCCGTCCGCGGCCCAGCAGTTGGGCCACAGATCGCCGTCGCCGTCGAACGCGGCGGCCGTCGCGGTGGCGGCGATGTCCACGCCGGTGACGGTGAGCGCCGGGGTGCTGGTCGCAGTCGGTGCGGCGCTCGCCACCGTGGTCGACGACACCGGCGCACTGGTCGCCGGCGCCGGCGGGGCGCTCGATACGGTCGCCGTGCCTGACGACGAACACGCCGCGACCAGCCCCACGACCAGCACAACGCCGGCGGCCGCCACCCGTTCGCGCATCAGGTGGACGGATCCATGGGAGCCCCGAAGACCTCCAGGTCGTCGTGTCCCGGCAACGCCGGGCGGGGGGCGCTGGTGCGGTCGAGGTAGAAGTAGGCCACCGACGCGATGTCGTCGGTCAGCTGCCGGTAGCGGCCGCCGGACTTCCAGCCGAGCGCCTGGATGTCGACCCGGATGTCGGAGTGGAAGTGGATGGGGTCGACCAGGTGCCAGCGATACATGCCGAATCGCTGCTGGCTGTAGTAGAGGCCGTCCGGGCGCAGTATCTGGTGCAGGCCTAGGTACGGCGTCGTGTAGCTGGTGTAGCCCCGGCCGGGCACCTCGAAATCCCACGCGCCGCCGACATAGTCCTCGGTGCCGGTGCCGCAGATGGTCGGAAATTCGGTGTCCCCGTCCAGGTAGAACTTGATCTCACCCTCGCCCCACCAGCCCGGGCTGTTCACACCCCAGGCGAGATACGTCCCGGCGTAACGGCCGTGTCCGCCGACCAGGTCCAGGATCGGGTGGGTGGCGCCCCGGAGCAGCGGGTTGCTGCGGTGGAACTGGGTGTGCAGGTATCCGGTACCGGCGACGTCCACGTCGATGTCGTAGGTGATCTGGAAGTAGACGGTCGCCGGCTCCGCACCGATGTTCTGCACCGTCAACCGCGCGGACCGTTGGAACGGCATGGGCCAGTAGGAGTTGAACCCACCGTGCGGATTGACCGCGATCACCGCGGAGGAGAGTTGGGCGAACGTGCACCAGCCCTGGCCGAAGAAGTCGCCGACCGGCAGTTCGATCGCCGGCTCCTCGTCACCGTCCCAGTACGCGCGCAGGATCAGGCTCCGCCAGTGCCTGGTGTGGGTGGTCATCCACAGGTGGGTGATGACCGCCGGACCCTCGATGGCACCGAGTGCGTGGGTGGCGCCGGCGTCGATCACCACGCTGGGCGAGATCTTCCATCCCACACCGAGGTCGGCGGCGCAACTGGCTCCGGTCCCCTCCGTGGCACGGCCGCCACCGCCGGCAGCCCCGTCCGGGTTCTCCGGGCTGATGGATCTGGTCCGCGCGTCGGACAGCCGGGCGATGTCGCCGAGGCTCCCCATCAACGACCCGCTCACCGGCTGGCTCCGGCCGCCACCGGGCTGGTGGCCGAGCCCACCAGATCGACGTCACCGCACAGGTGCACCGTCACTCCCAACTCCTCGAAGAATGCCGCCTTGGCGGTCAGCGCGCGATCGGCGGCGTCGGCGTCCGGTGCGTACACCACCTGGGCATGGT
>DASSTH010000536.1:0-3322 GCA_035708025.1 Nakamurella sp.
GGGATGGTCTCGATCCGCTCGATGATCAGCCCACCGGCGGTGGCATCGGCATCGGCATCGGGCACGGCGGTCATCGCCTCCTCGCTCTCCATCACGACAGGACCGCGGCATCACGCGGCACCATTACGCCGCCGTCACGGCACCTCACGGCAGATTCACTGCACCGTCGCTGCACCGTCACTGCACCGTCGCTGCACCGTCACTGCACCGTCACTGCACTTTCACCAGGGCACCTTGCGGGCCGAGAATCCGCCGTCCACCAGCAGTATGTCGCCGGTGATGAAACTCGCCGCGTCGGACAGCAGGAACTGCACGGCGCGCGCCACCTCGTCGGGCGTGCCGAGCCGCTCGATGGCGTGCAGCTTGGTGATTCCCATGTCGAACTGGCCGTCGGCCATGGCGCGCGCGATCATCGGCGTCTCGATGTAGCCGGGGGCGACGGCGTTCACCCGGATGCCGTGCGGGGCCCACTCCACCGCCAGGGTGCGGGTCATGGCGTCGATGCCGGCCTTGCCGACCGCGTAGGCCAGCCGGGCCGCCCAGCCGAACTGCCGGGCCACCGAGGAGAAGTTCACGATGGCACCACCGCCCGCCGCCACCATGTGCCTGGCGACCGCCTGGCTGGTGTAGAACGTGCCGTCCAGGTGGCAGGACAGGATGCCGTGCCACTGTTGCGGCGTCATGTCCAGCGAGGCCACCTTGGCGTGGTTGCCCGCGCAGTTCACCAGGCCGGTCAGCCGGCCGGCCCAGCGCACCGCCTGGTCGACCATGGCGCCGACCTGCTCGTGGTCGCTGACGTCGCAGCGCAGCGCGAGCACCCGGTCCGTCCCGAAGTCGGCCGCCAGGTCCGCCATGCCCTGCATGGTCAGGTCGGCCAGCACGGTGCGACAGGCGGGTTCGTCACTCAACAACCGCACGGCGATCTGATGGCCGATGCCGCTTCCGGCGCCGGTGACCAGTACCGCCGGTGACGAGGTCTGCATGGTTGTTCCATTCGGCGATGGTGCGGGGCGGTCGATGTCAGTCGGGGTCGATCTCGGCCAGCGGGTCGCCGACGGCGACCTCGTCGTCCACGGCGGCCAGTTGCGCCAGCAGCGTGCCGGCGGCGGGTGCGGGTATCTCCACCTCGACCTTGGCGGTCTCCACCCGCACCAGCGGCTGGCCGTCCGCGACCCGGTCACCCGGGACGGCCAGCCACTCCAGCAGCACCACGGTGTCGGCGGTGTCGCCGGTCTTGGGGAGCGTCACGATGATCGTCATCCGGTCACCGGGTCCGATCCGGCCGTCACGTGCGACCACATGGCGGGGCGGTCCGGTGCCGGGCTGGCCAGCACGGTGCGCTCGGCGGCGGCGATCCGGTCCGCGGCGGCCGCCCGCACCCGGTCCACCGTCTCCGCATCCACCGCGCCGCTGGCCGTTTCGGACAGCAGCGCGGTCCGGTACACCTCGATGGGATCGCGCTGCTGCCAGGCCTGCAACTCACCGGCCGGCCGGTACCTGCCGGCATCGCCGCGGGAGTGACCGGCGAACCGGTAGGTCTTCATCTCCAGCAGCGTCGGCCCGCCACCGGACCGGGCACGCTCCAGTGCCCGGGCGACCGCGCCCGTCACCGCCGTCACGTCCTGCCCGTCCACCACCTCGGACGGCATGGCGTAGGCGGCGGCGCGGTCGGCCAGATCCTGCACCGGCGTGGTGGTCTCGATGCGGGAGTACTCCCCGTACAGGTTGTTCTCGCAGACGAACACCGCGGGAAGCCGCCAGACGGCCGCCAGGTTGAGCGCCTCGTGGAACGCACCGATGTTGGTGGTGCCGTCGCCGAACACGGCGATCCCGGCCTGCTCGGTGCCGCGGACCACCGCGGACAGCGCCGCCCCGACCGCGATCGGGATGCCGGCCCCGACGATGGCCGAGGTGGGCAGCAGTCCCACCTCCGGCTCGCAGAGGTGCATCGAGCCGCCGAGGCCCCCGGCGCTGCCGCAACTGCGGCCCAGCACCTCGCCGAGCACCGCCTCCGGGGTGGCACCCAGCGCCAGCGCCACGCCGTGCCCGCGGTAGGTGCAGGACACCCAGTCGGTGGGCCGGGCGGCGGTGGCGATGCCGACCGCGACCGCTTCCTGCCCCTGGCAGGTGTGCGTGCTGCCGTGCACCAGGCCCTCGGCGAACAGCTCCAGGATGCGGTCCTCCAGCATCCGGATCTCCAGCATCCGGCCCAGCCGGGCCAGCGGGTCGGCCGCCAGGGCCTGCCGGCCGGCGAGATCGACCGTGTCGGGGCGGTTCCGGGTGCCGGTCATGCCGCCCACCACGGCTGTGGCAGCCGGCCGGTGGCCAGCAGCGCGTCGACCTGGTCCCGCACCACGTCCGGGCCGGGGGACCAGGCGCGTTCCAGGTCCCGCTGGAACGGCACCGGCACGTCCGGGCAGGTGACCCGGAGCACCGGTGCCGCCAACTCGCCGAACAGCCTGCCGGACACCTCGGCGGCGAGGTCGGCGCCCCACCCGCCGCCGTACGGGTTCTCCTCGACGATCACCAGCCGGCGGGTGCGTCCGATGGACTCCAGCACGGTGCGCCGGTCCCAGGGCACCAGGGTCTGCAGGTCGATCACCTCGGCGGTCCACCGGCCGCCGGCCTGCTCGGCGGCCTGCTGGGCGACCGCCGCGGTGCGGCCCAATCCGATGATGGTCACGTCCTCGCCGTCGGCCGTGCGGTTCGCCACCCCCAGCGGCACCACCCCCGCCTCGGACCGGTCCACCTCGCCCCGGTCGCCGTAGCAGGCCCGGGGTTCCAGCAGCACCACCGGGTTGTCGTCCCGGATGGCCGAGCGCAACAGCCCGTAGGCGTTGGCCGGGGTGGACGCCACGGCCACGGTGAGCCCGGGCGTGGCGGAGAACCAGTGCTCCAGGGTCTGCGAGTGCTGCGCGCCGAAACCCAGCCCCGCGCCCACCGACCCGCGCAGCACCAGCGGGACCGACAGCCGCCCGGCCGACAGGTAGTGGTACTTGGCCGCCTGGGTGACCAGCTGGTCCAGTGCGACGCCGAGGAACTCCATGAACATGATCTCCACCACCGGGCGCAGGCCGGTGGCGGCGGCACCGACCGCGGCACCCAGGAAGCCCATCTCGGAGATGGGCGTGTCCCGTACCCGGACCGGGCCGAACTCCTCCAGCAGGCCCTCGGTGGCCTTGAACACGCCGCCCGCGGCGGCCACGTCCTCTCCCAGCACGATCACCGTGTCGTCGGCGCGCATCTCGTCGGCCAACGCAGCGGCGATCGCCTGGCGCATTCGCAACTTCATCTCGCGGCTCCCAGTGCAGTGGATTCGAAG
>DASSTH010000537.1:0-3119 GCA_035708025.1 Nakamurella sp.
GCGGGCGCGCACCCGTTTGTGGACAGTGTTGAGTTCGTGCTGCCAGGCGGGCAGTTGGCTGCCGTCGCGGGGCCGCCGGTAGGGCATGATGACCTGCCGGTTTCCCTGGTAGCCGCCGTCGGCCATCACGTGCGCACCCCGGCAGGCCTGGTCCGCGCTCGAGTCGCGGTAGGCCGTGCAGTCGTTGTGGTTGCCCGGGACCGGGCGTCCGACCGCGACCACCAGCCGGGTGTTGGCGTCGATGACGACTTGCATGTTCACCGAGTAGCGGTAGTTCTTGGACGAGGCGGTGATCGTCCGGTCATGGACCGGGACGAGTGTGCCGTCCACGATCAGTACGGTGTCGGGGTCGTGTCGGCGGGTGACCGGGGCCAGTGCGAGCAGGGGCGCCAGGTGGTCGACGACGCGGTGCGCGGCGGACTTGGAGACCCCGAACAGCAGTGCGACCTGCCGCAGTGTGAGGTTGGTGCGGTAGTACACCGCGATCAGCAGCACCCGGTCGGCCAGCGGCAGGCTCCAGCGTCGCCCGGTGCCGGTCTGTTCGCCACCACGACCTGCGACGATCCGCACCAGACGGCGGAACTGCCGCACCGACAGGCCGGTGAACACCGGCACCCACTCGCCCCGTTCAGCACTGATCACCTGCCGCACGTCAAGATCAACGATCTTGAGCGGCTGACGTTACGGGACAGCCTTTAGGCGTGTCTAGAAATCGGCGAATTAAGAGCGTGTCTCACGTGGGTTTCGGTAAGTGGTGCGGCATGATCGGGGATCGTGTCGTCGGATCTTGCGCTCCGGTTGGTGCCGGATGAGTTGTGGGCGATCGTCGAGCCGTTGGTCCCGGAGTTCACACCGCGTCGGCAAGGTGGCGGCACGGCGCCGGTGGATGACCGGGCAGTGTTCACCGCGATCGTCTATGTGCTGACCAGTGGGTGCGCGTGGCGGCACCTGCCGGGCGAGTTCGGGGTGAAGGTGCCGACGGCGCATCGGCGGTTCACCGCCTGGACGGCCGCGGGATTGTGGCCGCGGCTGCACCATGCCGTGCTGGACGAGCTCGGCGCGCGCGGGCAGGTGGACTGGGCGTCGGCGATCGTGGACGCCGCCGCCATCCGGGCCAAAAGGGGGGCACGCTGACCGGCCCCAATCCGGTCGATCGGGGCAAGAAGGGCAGCAAACTCCACGTCCTGTCCGACGCCGCCGGGCTGCCACTGGTGGTCGCGGTATCGGCCGCCAACGTCCACGACAGCCAGGCGCTCAAACCCTTGCTGATGGCGTTACCGCCGATCCGATCGCGGCGCGGACCACGCCGTCGGCGACCGGTGAGAGTCCGCGCCGACAAGGCCTACAACTCCGCCGAGCACCTGACCTGGCTGCGCAGACGCGGGATCGTGCCGCGCATCGCCCGCGCCGGCATCGAGTCCAGCGAACGGCTGGGCCGCCACAGATGGAAGATCGAACGCACGCTGGCCTGGCTGTTCGGCTATCGGCGCCTGACCGTCCGCTACGAACGCCACGGCCACCTGTTCAACGCCTTCCTCGTCCTCGCAGCCACCATCACCTGTTACAAGAAGCTCGCCAAACTTTCCACGTGAGACACGCTCTAATACGACAACGACAGGTCGTGATGGCCGCGTCTTCGGTGGTGGCTGATGCGTGCGCGCATTTGGCTTGTTCGTCTCCATACTGACCAGTGCAGGACATGTTCTATCGGGTGGGTGATGGGCGCGGCGATGCGGTTGAAGAGCCGACGTATCTCGTTGAGGGTTAGGTCGATGAGTTTTGGACCGCTCTGATGCCTGGTCCCCTTTTTCGTTCCAGGTTCCGGATGATCAGGAGGAAGGCGGCCGCGGTCATGGACAGGGTGATGTGGCGGTACCAGGCGGGGTAACGGCGGACCTGGTAGTGATCGAGGCCGGTTTCGTTCTTGGTGGTCTGGAAGCATTCCTCGATCGCCCACCGGCTGCCGGCCACACGCACCAGTTCCTCGATCGTGGTGGCGGCGGGTCCGTAGCAAATGTAGTAGGCGATCTCGAGTTCACCTTTGCTGTCTGGGGTGAGGGAGCGGCGGGCCAGGAGCCAATGGCCGGCCCCGTGGACTCGCAGGGGCCGGATGTCCAGCGCCGTCCAGTCGGCGATGCGCGGACCACGGCCGCCCGCGCCGCAGCTCAGCCGCACCCAGGCCGCCTCGGGCAGGTCCGCGATCAGGTGCTGGACCCGGACCTTGGTCAGGTTCATCGCCACCGCCATCGCGTTCTTCGCCACGGCCAGGACGTGCGGGATGGAACGGGCCTCCAGCCACATTCTCAGCTTGGTGTCGTTGCCATATATTTCATCCCCGGTGACCCATCCGAACGGGACCCCGCCATCCACGGCGCGCTCGATCATCCGTTGCGCCAGAACCTGTTTGGTGGAGAAGGCGACCCCGTCGGGTATGCCCGCCTGGCGGCACCGTTCCCGGTCCGAGGTCCATTCCTTCGGTAGATACAACTCCCGGTCGATCAGCGCCCGGCCGGCAGGTGATGAGTACGCCAGGAACACACCGATCTGCGAGTTCTCGATCCGTCCCGCGGTCCCCGAGTACTGCCGCGCGACCCCGGCCGATTTCCTGCCCTTCTTGAGGAACCCCGTCTCATCCACGATCAGCACGCCATCGCGCGGATCGCCCAGGCACTCCACCACCACATCGCGGATGTCATCACGCAGGCCGTCGGTATCCCAGGCGTAGAAGTTCAACAGCCGCTGCATGCCCTCCGGGCCCGCGTCTCCGGCCACCTCGGCCAGCGTCCACCCGTTCTTACGCTCCACCTCACTGAGAAGACCACGCAGGTAAGACGCCATCCGCCGCCGTGACTCGACCCGAGGAAACCGCGACGCGAACCGCCCCACGAACGCCGTGAACCCCGCCGACCACTCATCCACCATCACACAAAGAACATCGACCACACCGGCCGGATGTTACGACCTGTCGTTGTCGTATTAGAGGTCGTAACAGAATCAGCGGACGAGGCGTCGCCAGCAGATGATGGCTGCGGCGAGGGTCATGAAGGCTTCGTGGATGTCGTCGCGGATCTCCCAGCGAATGCGCAGGCGGCGGAACCAGTGCAGCAGGCCGATGGTGC
>DASSTH010000538.1:0-4813 GCA_035708025.1 Nakamurella sp.
CCGCTCGACGCCCTGCTGGAGCAGCCACCGGATGGCCACCGCGATGTCGTTGAAGATGCAGAAGCCCGACGCCGAGTCCCGCATGGCGTGATGCAGGCCCCCGGAGATGTTGACCGCGTGCTGCACCGCCCCGGAGTGCACCATCTGGGCCGCCAGCACGGTCCCACCGGTGATGAGTGCCGAGGCGTCGTACATCCCCTCGAAGATCGGGTTGTCCGGCGTGCCGAGCCCGTAGCCGACGCCGGGGTCGGCCGGGGCGCGCTTGACCGCGTCGAGGTAGGCAGGGTCGTGGACGAGGGTGAGCAGGTCGACGTCGGCCGGCGTGGGCGTGACCACCTGCAGCCGGTCGGAGGCGAGCACGCCCAGTGCCTCCGCGAGCCGCATCGTCAGCTCCAGACGCACCGGGTGCATCGGGTGGTCCCCGCCCATCGTGTAGCCGAGCAGGGAGTCGTCCCAGACGACGGCCACCGAGTCACTCACGGACCGACGCTACCGCCGCCGGGTGTCCCGTGCCCCGGTGCGCCCTCCGCCCGACCGGGTGGCGCACACCGTGCGAACGGCGGACCGCGGCGCCCCGCGAACGTAGGATCGGCGGCCGGACACGGAGGAGCGCTGTGAACGACCTCATCGATACGACCGAGATGTACCTCCGGACGATCTTCGAGCTCGAGGAGGAGGGCATCGTGCCCCTCCGCGCCCGGATCGCCGAGCGTCTCGGTCAGAGCGGTCCCACGGTGAGCCAGACCGTCGCCCGGATGGAGCGGGACGGGCTGCTGGTGCTGTCCGGCGACCGGCACCTGCAGCTGACCGACCAGGGCCGCGAGCGCGCCACCGCGGTGATGCGCAAGCACCGGCTCGCCGAGCGGCTGCTCTTGGACGTGATCGGGCTGGACTGGCAGGACGTGCACGTCGAGGCCTGCCGGTGGGAACACGTGATGAGCGAGCAGGTGGAGCAGCGGCTGGTCGAGCTGCTGGGCCGGCCGCAGACCTCGCCCTACGGCAACCCGATCCCCGGGTTGGACCATCTCGGGCTGGACACTCCGCAGCCGGCGGAGTCGCACGCCGACCTGATCGGTGCCGATGTGGCCGGCCAGCGCGGCGGCAAGTACGAGGTCCGCCGGATCATCGAGATCGTGCAGAACCGCCCGGACGCGATGGCCCGGCTGCGCGCGGCCGGCGTGGTCCCCGGGGCGGTACTGGAGTTCGGCGACCGGGCCGGGGTGACGACGGTCTCCGACGGTGCCGGCACCACCGACCTGGCGGCGGACATCGCCCCGGGCATCCACGTCCGCGCCCGGTAGGCCCCCGCCGGTCAGCCGGCCACGGGCGGTTCGGGGCGCAGGCCGAGCCGGCTGATGATCTCGGCCACCTCCTCCCCGGGCGTGGCGGCCAGGTCGATGTCGATGGCCCGTTCGTCCGGGCCGGGTGGCTCCAGGTCGGCGATCTGCGAGGCCAGCAACGACGCGGGCATGTAGTGCCCGTGCCGCGCCGCGATCCGCTTGCTGATCTGCGCGTGGTCGCCGGTCAGATGCACGAACACCACGTGCTCGCCGCGCAGCACGTCCCGGTAGCGGCGCTTCAGCGCCGAGCAGGTGATGATGCCCGGGCGGCCGGCCGAGGTGCGCTCGGTGATCCAGTCCGCCACCCGCTCCAGCCAGGGGGCGCGGTCCACGTCGTCCAGCGGGTGCCCGGCGGCCATCTTGGCGACGTTCGCCGGCGGGTGCAGGTCGTCGCCCTCGGCCAGGTCCCAGCCCAGCCGGGCGGCCAGCAGGGCGGCCACCGTGGACTTCCCGGAGCCCGACACGCCCATGATCACCAGGACCGGCTGTTGCGCCGCGGCGCCGGCCGGCTGCCCGGCGCGGCCGGCGGTTCGCGGCCCCGGACCGTCGACCATCGACGCCTCCCCTCCGCACCACCGACCCGCGGCCGGGGTTCCGGCCACTGCAGCGACGCTACCCGCGGGTCCGCCTACCCTGGATCGGGTGGCCATCGCACCAGTCCAGCCGGGTACCGGCGCCGCTGCCGTAGCTGCGCGGGCGTCCGGGGCGTCGCCGTCCGGCCCGACTGCGGCCGATGCGGTGGATCGTGCGGTGGCGATCCTGGCCGGCCGCCGCGCGGTGGTCCTGACCGGCGCCGGGGTCAGCACCGACTCCGGCATTCCGGACTACCGCGGACCGGGCTCCCCCGCCCGCCGGCCCATGACGATCGCGGAGTTCCGCTCCGGACCGGCCAGCCGGCAGCGGTACTGGGCGCGCAGCCACATCGGGTGGGCCCGCATCCGGGACGCCCGGCCGAACGGCGGGCACCACGCGCTGGCGGAGTTGCAGGCGGCGGGTGCGGTGGGCACGGTGATCACGCAGAACGTGGACGGCTTGCACAGCGCGGCCGGCAGCGCCCCGGTGATCGACCTGCACGGCCGGCTGGACACCGTGGTCTGCCTGGACTGCGGCCGGCGCACCGCGCGCTCGGAACTGGAGCGCCGGCTGGCCGACCTGAACCCGGGCTTCGAGGACCGGACCGCCGCGCCGGCGGCCGACGCGCCGGACGGTGACGCGGATCTGGCGGACACCTCGTCCTTCGTAGTGGCGGACTGCCGCAGCTGCGGCGGGGTGCTCAAGCCGGATGTGGTGTTCTTCGGCGAGAACGTGCCGGCCGAGCGGGTGCGGCGCAGCTACCGCGCCGTCGACCAGGCGAGCGCCATGCTGGTCGCGGGCAGCTCGCTCGCCGTGATGTCCGGCCTGCGCTTCGTCAAACACGCTGCGGCGCGAGGGATTCCGGTGGTGATCGTGAACCGCGGCGCGACCCGGGGAGATCGCCTTGCTGCGGTGACGATTGACGCGGGCTGCACGCCGGTGTTGCAGGACCTGGCGCACGCCCTGGTCTGAAACCCGGCAATCGCCCCGCGGCCTGCCCGGCTCCCTGTGACATGGCGCACACGACGATGCCGAAGTCATGGCGGAACACCATGCGCCGCAACGCGTCTGGAATCGGCGGCGCCGAATTCACCGGCACCACACGGCCGACATCCGTAGCATCGGTCAACTGTGAGAACCCGTATCCGCCTGTCGCTGCCCGCCCTCGCCCTGCTCCCTTTGGTGGCCGGTGTGCTGACCGCGCCCGCTGTTGCCGCGGACACGCCGCCCCGTTCCGGTCGCACGGTCAGCTTTGCCGGTGCCACCGTGTCGGTGCCGGCCGACTGGCCCGTGGTCGATGTGGACGGCGTGCCCGGATGCGTGCGCTACGACCGGCACGCGGTCTACCTGGGCACGCCCAGCGAAACGGACTGCCCCGCCGGGCTGGTCGGCCGCACCAGCACCGTGCAGATCACTCGTGCGGGCAGCGGCACGCCGGGCGGTGACGGGGCCATTGTGCTGGCCGGCCCGTCGGCGGGAGCGCGCGTGGTGATCACCACCGGCGGACCGGACGATCCGCTGGCCGCGGAGATCGTCGGCAGCGTGCGGATCGATGGCTCCCCCGCTCGCGTGTTGTCCCCGAGCCGGCCGGACTCCTCGGATGCCGCCACCTCGCCGGTCCCCGCCGAGCGCCCCTCCGTGTCGACGCCGGCGGTGCCGGGCGCCGTTCCCGACGCGTCCACGCCTGCGGCGACCGTGGTCCCGGCCGCCACGTTCACCGGACAGGGTTTCGACGCCTGCTCGGCGCCCTCCCTGACCCAACTGGACGCCTGGGCCGAGTCACCCTTCGGGGCGGTCGGGGTGTACGTCGGCGGGATCAACCGCGCGTGTGCCCAGCCGAACCTGACCCCGAGTTGGGTCTCCGCGGTACAGGACCGCGGCTGGCACCTGATCCCGACCTACGTCGGACTGCAGGCCCCGTGCACGACCTTCACCCGGCGCATCGATCCCGCCAAGGCCGCGCAACAGGGGGCGACCGCCGCCGCGGACGCCGCCGCGCAGATGTCCGCGCTCGGGCTGGGCGCCGGCAGCCCGGTGTACCTGGACATGGAGTCCTGGGACATCCAGAACGCCGGCTGCTCCACCGCGGTGATGACCTTCACCGACGCCTGGACCGCGGGGCTGCACGACGCCGGGTACCTGTCCGGCTTCTACTCCAGCGCGAACACCGGAATGGTGGCGCTGGTCGACGCCGTGCGGAACCGCGCCGGCTTCAACCAACCGGACGCGGTGTGGTTCGCGCGGTGGGACGGCATAGCCAAAACCGGCGACACCACACTTCCCGACGACCTGTGGGCCACCCGCCAGCGCATCAAGCAGTACCGCGGGCCGCACGACGAGACCTACGGCGGCCGCAGGATCAACATCGATTCCGACTACGTCAACGGCCCGGTGACGGCGGCGCCGGTGGCGCTGTCGACGGCGGCGCTGCCGGCCATGGTGCCGAACCGGGAGTACACGGCGACCCTGCGGGCTCGCGGGGGCACGCCGCCGTACAAGTTCGCCGTCACCTCCGGCGCGCTGCCGGCCGGGCTGTCGCTCGCTGCCGGCGGGACGATCAGCGGAACGCCGACCGCCGTGGGACTGGGCTCGGTGACGATCACCGTCACCGATTCCTCGGGCAACCCGGGCACCGCCTCCCGGACCTTCCCACTGGTGGTGACCTTCACCGACGTGCCCACCAGCAACTCGTTCTTCGACGACATCGCCTGGCTGGCCAACAGCGGGGTGACGTCCGGGTATCCCGACGGATCGTTCCAGCCGCAGGCCGCGGTGTCCCGGCAGGCCATGGCGGCGTTCCTGTACCGCTACCAGAATCCCGGAACCCCGGCGCCGGCCTGCCAGGCCGCCCCGTTCCCGGACGTGCCGGCCGCCAGCACCTTCTGCCCGCAGATCGCCTG
>DASSTH010000539.1:0-8081 GCA_035708025.1 Nakamurella sp.
CGACCACCACCCGCCCGCCGGGTCGCAGGATCCTGGCCAACTCGGCGGGGCTGCGGGGGGCGAACACGCTCAGTACCGCCGCCGCGGCGCCGTCGATCACCGGCAGCGCCGACCACGCATCGGCGAGCACGGCGGCGATCCCCGGCAACCGGGCCGCCCGCCGGAGGGCATATCGGGACGAGTCCACGGCGAGCCCGGCACGGTGGCCGGCCCCCACATCGGTGACGGGCACGCCGGCGGAGGACCGCGTGCCGGCGTCCTCACCCGACCCGGAGTTCCCCGGCCCTCCCGTCACTGCCGCCAGGTAGTAGCCGGTGCCGGCGCCCACCTCCACCACCGGGCCGCGGGGGGCCGGCGCCACCGCGTCGGCCACCGCCGCAGCGATCCGCCCGTACCACCCGCCGCCCAGGAACTCCTCCCGGGCCCGCACCATCGCCGCGGTGTCGCCGGTGTCGGTGCGCGAGCGCGGGCCCAGCAGCGGCAGGTAGCCCTGGCGAGCGACGTCGAACCGGTGCCCCGATGGGCAACCGATCACCCCGGCCGGCCCGGGATCACCGGTCCGCTGCCCGCCCATTGCGGCCGCATCCGGGCGATCGCCGGCACCTGCCCCGGACACTCCACCCACGTCGGCCAGCAGCCCGCGGCAGTGCGGGCAGCGCAGCAACGGAAGCGCCCAGCCGGGGAACCCCGTCACCGTGCCGCCCACCCGATCCGGCCCACCGCCCTCACCCGATCCGGCCCACCGCGTCGCGGGCGGGTCAGCCCGTCCCGCGCAGGTGGGCCAGCTGGGCGGCCACCGAATGCTCCGCGGCGAACCGCACTGCGGGATCCACGTCGCCGTACACGGCGTCGGTGACCGCACGGACATCGGCGTCCTCGCCGAGCCGGGCCAGGGCCGCGCGCACCTGGTCCAGCCGCTGCTCGCGATGCGCCAGGTACTCCCGGCACACCGCCGCCAGGTCCGGCAGGTCGGGCCCGTGGGCGGGCAGCACCCGGCACGGTCCGAGCTCGGCCAGCGTGCGCAGGGAGGACAGGTAGTCGCCCAGCGTGCCGTCCGGGGCGCCGATCACGGTGGTCCCTCGGCCCAGCACGGTGTCCCCGGTCAGCACCGACCCGTGCGGGCCGTCTCCGGGCAGGTGGAAGCACACCGAGTCGGCGCTGTGCCCGGGGGTGGCCAGCACGTCGATCCGCAACGCCCCCAGCTGGATCCGCTCGCCGCCGACCAGCGGGTCGGCCGCGTAGCACTGCGACGGGTCGGCCGCGCGCACCGGGGCGCCGGTCAGCCGGTGCAACGTCTCGCTGCCCTCGACGTGGTCGATGTGGTGATGGGTCACCAGGATCAGCTCGACCCGGCCGGCCGCCGCCAACGCCGCGAGGTGCCCGGCATCCTCCGGGCCGGGGTCCACCACCACGACGGCCCCGTCACCGCCCTGCAGCAGGTAGGAGTTGGTGCCGTCCAGGGTCATCGGGCCGGGGTTCGGCGCCAGCTGGACGGCCGCCAGGCCGGTGATGGGTCGCAACTGCGTCATGCGGGGTCCTCCGGGTCGGTGGGAAGGGTCGGATCGGTGGTCGGCGTCCGGCCGGTGACGGGGGCGGCGGGCGGCACCCGGGCCTGGATCTCGCGGTCGCCGGCGAGTACCCGCAGCACCTCGCCGTCCGCGGACAGCACGATCGGGGTCACCGGTCGGACCTGCCGGGGAGTGGCCAGCACCTCCGCCACCCCGGCCGCCGACGACAGGTCGGTGAGCATGGCGACCGTCGGCGGCAGCATCCCGATGCGACCGGCGCGGCCGGCATCCAACACCTCGGCGGGCCGCTCCCACTGGCCGGCGGATGCCTCGGTGGTCACCGCCGATGCCCGCTGCCCCGCCGGCAGCGCCGCCACGAAGAAGTAGGTGTCGTACCGCCGGGTCTGGCCGGGCGGCGTGATCCACCGGGCCCACGGCCGCAGCAGGTCCGCGCGCAGCCGCTGGCCGGTGGCGCGCAGCACCTCGGCCAGGCTGCGACGGTGGGTGGTCAGCGCCTGCCGGTCAGCCTCCCGGACGGCAGGGTCGCCGGACACCACGTCGGTATCGGACCCGGCCAGCAGGATGGCCGTCTCCTCGAACAGCTCGCGCACGGCGGCCACCACCTGGCGCCGCGCCTCCGGCACCCCGATGTCCCACTGCGCCGCCCACCAGTCCGGTCCCGGCCCGTGCCAGGGCACCGTGGGGTCGGCGTCGGCCGGGTCGACCGCGCCCCCCGGGAAGGCCGTCATCCCGCCGGCGAACGCCATGCCGGCCACCCGGCGCAACGTGAAGACCTCCAGGCCCCGTGGGCCGTCCCGAATCAGCATCACCGTGGAGGCCGGGCGGACGGGCGGGTCGTCACCGGTCGCCCGCTGCTGGCCCACGCCGTTCCCTTCCGCCGCGCCCGGTGCCGGGCGGCGTCGCCGGCCCGCACGCTCGGTGGTGCACGCCGCACCCGTCGCCGGCTGCCCTCGCCCGGCCACGGTAACGCGGCCGGTGGCCCGGCCCGTACGGTGACCCCATGGTCGACGCGGTGGAGATCGCCCCGGGGGTGCTGGTGACGACCAGCCGGCGGTACGCCACCACCTCCACCGTCGTGATGTCCGCCGATGGCCAGGCGTTGATGGTCGATCCGTGCTGGACACCGGACGAACTGGACGGGCTCGCGGCGCTGTTGGCCGCCCGGTCGGTGACGGTCTCCGCGGGCTGGTCCACCCACGCGCACCACGACCACCTGCTGTGGCATCCGGCGTTCGGCACGGTCGAGCGGTGGGCGACCCCCACCGCGGCACGGCTGGCCGCCGAGCACCGCGGCGAACTGGCCGCCAATCTGGGGCCGGACTTCCCCGCCGAGCTGGCCGACCTGGTGGGGGTGGTCGCGCCGCTCGCCCAGCCTGCCGTGCCGTGGCCGGGCCCGGCCGCGGAAATCGTCCAGCACGACGCGCACTCGCCCGGGCATGGCGCGGTGTGGCTGCCCGGGTCGCGGGTGCTGCTGGCCGGCGACATGCTCAGCGACATCGAACTGCCGCTGCCGCAGGACCCGCCGGATCCCGACCGGTGGGGCGGTGACGGGCATCCGGGGATCCAGCCGCTGCTGGCGGCCTACCTGGACGGGCTGGACCGGCTGTCCGGCTACGTGGGCCGGGCCTCGGTGCTGGTGCCCGGGCACGGACGGGTCACCGACCGGCCGATGGACCGGCTGGACGCGGACCGGCGCTACCTCGATGCGCTGCTGTCCGGCCGGCCGGTGGACGACCCCCGGCTGGGCCTGCCCGACATGGCCGAGGCGCACCGGCGGAACCTGGAGCTGGCCGGAAGCTGACCCCGACCCGGTGCGTCAGCCCTGCTCGTCCTGCGGTGCGCCGGGGTCGTCCTGCGATGCGCCGGCGTCGACCTCCGGTGCGCCGGAGTCGTCCTGCGGTGCGCCGGAGTCGTCCTGCGATGCGCCGGCGTCGGCCTGCGGTGCGCCGGTGTAGGCGGCCAGGCAGCGGTCGGCCGCCTCCCGTGCGGCGACCGGGTCGGTGCCGTAGGCGATGTCGGCGTCCCGCCAGGCATGACAGCTGGCCGTCATGAACGCCAGACCGTCGGGCGAGACCATCCACGCCTCGGCGTTCTCCGGACTCACCCCCACGCCAGACCCGAGGTGGCCGGAGAGCCCCAGCAGCATCATGTCCCAGCCGATGCCGACCGCGCCCGGACCGTACAGTGCCGAGGTCTCGTCATCGACGTGCGCGATGTGTTCCACCTGCACGCGGGTGGCGTCGTCGCCGTCCGCCGTCAGGGTCACCTCGATCCAGCTGATCTGCCCGCCGTACTCCCAGGTCGCGGCGAAGAACCGGGGTGGCTCGCAACGCTCGATGGTGCCGCTGGCGTTGCCGTGCAACTGGTACCGGCCGCCGAGTCGCAGCTCGCCGCTGATCGGCATCAGCCAGCGCGGGATGCGCTCGGCGTTGGTGACGGCGTCCCAGACGTCCGCCAGGTCGGACCGGTAGGTCTGGGCGATGGTCAGCACTCTGGCCTGTCCGGCCGGAAGGCTGCGGTCGCCCAGGCTCCTGGTCACCTCGGAGATCTGTTCGCTGGTGGTGGTCATGGGTGGCTCCCGTCGTGGTCGGTGTGTCGCGGATTCCGGGCGGGGTGCTGCGCTTCGGGTCCGGGTGCCTGCTCCGTGCGACCCGACCGGCGGGCGCGGCGACCGCGGGCGATCTCCGTGCCCAGGGCGTCCAGGCGCGGCGCCCAGAAGGCGCGAAACGGCGCCAGCCAGCGGTCGACCTCCTGCAACCGGTCCGGGTTCACCGCGTACAGCCGGCGCACCCCGTCGGCGCGGACTCGGGTGAACCCGTTGTCGCGCAGTACTTTCAAGTGTGACGACACCGCGGGCTGGCTGATGCCGAACTCCCGCTGCACCACGGCCCCGACCTCGCCGGCGGCGTGCTCGCCGTCCGACAGCAACTCCAGGATCCGCCGGCGCACCGGGTCGCCCAGGATGTCCAGCGCGTGCATGCCGGCCACGGTATCAGCAGCCGCTTATATAAGCAACGCCTGATGAGGCGAGCCGAGCGTTGAGTGCGGTCCGGGCATCGGCCTGCCCTACCGCCTGGCAGCTTCCGCCGAGCCGGTCGGCTTACCGGTTCGCGGAGCCGCCGGGTCAGCGGACCTCGAGCACCGCCTCGACCTCGACCGGTGCCCCCAGCGGCAACTCGGCCATGCCGACCGCCGACCGCGCATGCCGCCCGGCCTCGCCGAACACCTCGACGAACAGGTCGGAGGCCCCGTTGACCACCCCGGACTGGCCGGAGAACCCGTCCGCCGATGCGACGAACCCGACGACCTTGACCACCCGGACCACCGCGTCCAGCCCGACCGCGGCCTGCACCGCCGCCAGCACGTTGATCGCGCACTGCCGGGCGTAGCCCTTGGCGTCCTCGGGGGAGACCTCGGCGCCGACCTTGCCGGTGGCCGGCAGCTTCCCGTTGACGAACGGCACCTGGCCGGAGGTGAAGATCAGGTTGCCGGTCCGCACGGTCGGCACGTACGACCCGGCCGGCGCGGAAGCCTCCGGCAGCTCGATACCCAGCTCGGCGAGCCGGTCGGCGACGGACATCACTTCTCCCGCTTGAAGTAGGCGACCAGTTGCTCCGGGTTCGGGCCGGGGACCACCTGCACCAGTTCCCAGCCGTCCTCGCCGAAGTTGTCCAGGATCGCCTTGGTGGAGTGCACGATCAGCGGCGCGGTCAGGTACTCGAACTGCCGTCGCACCGGCTGTGAGGTCTCGGACATGACCTCACAATAGGGCGCCCGTCACGGCCCGCCCCGCCCGGTACCCCGCATGGATCAACTTCGCTGGCAGGGATGATCTCGAAGGATTTGTGACGGAGGATGCTGGATGGACCACCTTCGTGCATGCCTGCGAAGTTGATTCATGCCGATCGGGGTGCCGGGCGGGTGCCAGGGGGATGCCGGGCGGGTGAGCGGCCCGACCGGGATCGGCCATCAACGCCCCAACGGGACGGGACGGCGCCCGGCCCCTACCCTTGCGCACATGGACTGGTGGCACTGGGTGGCCGCGGCCGTGGAGGCCGTCCTGCTGCTGGTGCTGGTGCTGCTCTGGTACGACACGCTGCGCGAACGCCCGGGCTGGAGCATCCGCCGGGCCACCCGCGCCGCCGGCATCGGCGCCGTGAGCGTGCCGATCGGTTTCGTCGTGGTGCTGTTCGTGCCCTTGTGGCTCGGCCTGATCCTCATCGCGATCCCCGCCCTGGCGGTCGCCGTCATGGCGTTGGCGAGCTGATCGTGGCCGCCGCCCGCCGCACCCCGGCAGCCGAGCAGCCGCTGGCGCCCGCGGACATCCCGGACGCCCCGACCGGCGCCCCGGATGCGCTGCCCGCAGCGAGTACCCGCTGGCCGGACCATGCCCGCGCCGCCCGGCTGCACGTGGTCACCGGCAAGGGCGGCACGGGCAAGACCACGGTCGCCGCCGCGCTGGCGCTGGCGCTGGCCCGGGACGGCCGCCGGGTGCTGCTGGTGGAGGTGGAGGAGCGCCAGGGCATCGCCCAGCTGTTCGACCTCCCGCCGCTGCCGTACGCCGAGCGGCGGATCGCGCTGGCCCCCGGCGGCGGGGAGGTGCGGGCGCTGGCCATCGACGTGGAGGCGGCGCTGCTGGAGTACTTCGCCATGTTCTACAACCTGGGCTTCGCCGGCCGCACCCTGAAGAAGATGGGTGCGGTGGAGTTCGCCACCACGCTGGCGCCCGGGCTGCGGGACGTGCTGCTGACCGGCAAGGTCAAGGAGACCGTCACCCGCACCGGCCCCGACGGGCGCCGGGTGTACGACGCGGTGGTGGTGGACGCCCCGCCGACCGGCCGGGTGGTCACCTTCCTCAACGTCACCGTCGCCATGGCCGACCTGGCCCGCCGGGGCCCCATCCGCAGCCAGGCCGACGGTGTGGTGGCCCTGCTGCACTCGCCGGACACCTGCGTTCACCTGGTGACGCTGCTGGAGGGGATGCCCGTCACCGAGACCCTGGAGGCGATGGCCGAACTGCGGCAGGCCGACCTGCCGGTCGGCGCCATCGTGGTCAACCGGGCCACCCCCGAGCACCTGCCCGACCCGCTGCTGGACCGCGCGGCCGACGGCACCGTGGACAAGACGGCGCTGAAGCGGGGGCTGCAGACCGCGGGGCTCGAGCCCGACCGCGACATGCTGGCCGGGCTGACCACCGAGATCCACGGGCATGCCCTGCGGGTCCGCGCCGAACGCGGCTGCCGGGCCGAACTCGCCGCCACCGGCGCCCCGCTGCTCACGCTGCCCCGGCTGGCCGAGGGCGTGCAACTGGGCGAGGTCTACGAACTGGCCGACCTGCTCGCCGAGCAGGGGGTGTAGATGACGCATCCGGTGCTGGACATGGACGCGCTGCTGACCGACGGGCGCACCCGGATCGTCGTCACCTGCGGCTCGGGCGGGGTGGGCAAGACCACCACCGCCGCCGCCATGGCGCTGCGCGCCGCGGACTCCGGCCGCACCGTCGCGGTGCTGACCATCGACCCGGCCCGCCGGCTGGCGCAGGCCATGGGGCTGTCCGAGCTGGACAACAGCCCGCGCCGGGTGCAGGTGGACACCGGCGGCGAGCTGTGGGCGATGATGCTGGACACCCGGCGCACCTTCGACGAGATGGTGGCGGCGCACGCGTCGCCGGAGCGGGCCGAGCAGATCTACGCGAACCCCTTCTACCGCACCATCTCCTCCTCGTTCTCCGGCACCCAGGAGTACATGGCGATGGAGAAGCTGGGCCAGTTGGCACAGACCGGCGAGTACGACCTGATCGTGGTGGACACCCCGCCCAGCCGGTCGGCGCTGGACTTCCTGGACGCGCCCCAGCGGTTGTCCTCGTTCCTGGACGGCCGGATGATCCGGCTGCTCGCCACCCCGGGCCGCGGCGTGATGAAGATCGTCGGAGCCGGGTTCAGCCTGTTCACCAAGGCGGTGACGGCGGTCATCGGCGGACAGATGCTGGCCGACGCCACCCGGTTCGTGCAGCTCTTCGAGGACATGTTCGGCGGGTTCCGGCAGCGGGCGGAGGCGACCTACACGCTGTTGCGCGACCGGGGGTCGTCGTTCGTGGTGGTGGCCACCTGCGAGGCGGAGGCGCTGCGCGAGGCGTCGTACTTCGCGGACCGGCTGGTGACCGAGCACATGCCGCTGGCCGGGCTGGTGCTCAACCGCACGCACCCGCCACACGCCGAGGTGCCGCTGGCCGCGGCCGAGTCCGGGCTGGAGCAGCTGACCCGGGCCGATGCCGGCGACAGCAAGGCGACGGCGCTGGCCGGTGCCGCGCTGCGCATCCATGCCGACCGGCTGGTTACCCGCACCGAGGAACTGCGCATGCGCGCCCGCTTCGACCGGGCGCACCCGGACATCCCCGTGGTCGAGGTGCCGGCCCAGCACACCGATGTGCACGACATCGACGGTCTGCGCGCGGTCGGCGAGGCCCTCGCCGGGCGGTGACGGGCGATCGGGCAGCCGTCGCCGGGCGGTGACGGGCGATCGGGCAGCCGTCGCCGGGCGGTGACGGGCAAT
>DASSTH010000540.1:0-2503 GCA_035708025.1 Nakamurella sp.
GCACCACCGCGGCCCCGGTCTCTTGCCGGGCCACCCGCAGCAACTCCAACAACTGCGCCTGCACCGTGACGTCGACGGCGGTGGTGGGCTCGTCGGCGATGATCACCTTGGGGTTGTTGGCGATCGCCATGGCGATCACCACGCGCTGGCACATGCCGCCGGAGAACTCGTGCGGGTACTGGTCGTAGCGCACATCCGGCTGCGGCACCCCGACCATGGACAGCAGCTCGATGGAACGCGCCCGGGCGGCGGCGTTGCTCAGCTTGCGGTCGTGCACCACCAACGTCTCGGCCACCTGCCTGCCGACCGTCATCACCGGGTTCAGCGCGGACATCGGGTTCTGGAACACCATGGTGAGCTCCGAACCCAGCAGCCGGCGCAGCCGCTTGTCCGGCATGCGCAGCAGGTCCTGGCCGCCGAATCGTACGGTGCCGGAGACGATGCGGCCGGCGTCCAGCAGGCCGAACGCCGCCAGCACCGTCACCGACTTGCCCGATCCGGTCTCCCCCACCACGGCCAACGTCTCGCCGGCGGACACCGAATAGCTGACCCCGTCGACCGCCCGGACCGTCCCCTCGGGGGTGTCGAATTCCACCACCAGGGAGTCGATGTCCAGCACGGTGCCGGTGGCCGCGGTCACCACGGCTGGTCCAGGTCGGCGTCGAAGGGCCACAGCGGGCGGGCCGGCCGGGTGAACGGCATCCGCTCCAGGCGGGAGTCGGCCGGGCCGGTGGTATCCACGTCGATGCACTCCGTGGCCAACGGCGCGTAGAAGGCCTTGTAACCGCCGGCGGACTTGGCCACCACCAGCTGAGCGCTGCGCGGGTCGAGCCCCGCCCGCAGGTACAGCTGATAGTCCAGTTGGCTGGCCGGCCGGCTGGTGACGACCACATGGATGCGGTCGTCCACCAGCAGCACCGCGGTGGTGCCCACGTCCGCCGGGGCCGGCGGGTACAGGGACTGATAGCGCCCGTCGCACACCGTCGTCACCGTCCCGGACACCGTCACCGGCGAATGGAACGCCGGCGCCAGGGTGCCGCCCAGCGACACCGTGGCCGTCTGTCCCACGCCCGCCTGCGCCAGCGCAGCGGCCGCGGGTGCGTCGGTGACGATCAGCATCACCGGGCCCGGCACCGGGTCGTCCAGCAGCGCCGACAGGATCTGCACGCCGTCGCCGGTGGCGCCGGCCGACACGCTGTCGGCCCCGTCGGAGAAGACGAACGGCCGGCCGGTGACAGCCGCCTCACGCACCGTCTTCAGTGCGATGTGCACGTCGGTCTTGGGAGCGGCGATCCGGTGCCGGCGGTCCCACACCATGCGCGCCAGCTCGTCGGCCCGGCGCTGCGCGAGATCGGCGTCCCCGTCCGCCACCACCAGGGTGGACCAGCCGAGTTCGGTGACGTCCAACCAGGGCTGGGTGGCGAACACGCAGCCCTCCAGGACACCAGCCTCCGCGGTGATCTCCGCCAGCCGCTCCATCACCTCGGACATCGGCGGGACCGTGGTGTCCTGTCCCTCCGAGGAGGTCATCATCCGCACCTTGCGCCAGCCCAGCACCGGCCGGGCGCCGCCCAGCGCCGCCAGCAGCAGTGCCATCGCCCGCTGTCCGGTCTCGTAGATGTCCACGTGCGGCAGCGTGCGGTAGCCCGCCACCAGCGGGGTGGCGGCCGCCATCCGGGCGGTGAAGTGGGTGTGCAGGTCGGCCGAGTAGGCGATCGGCACGTCCGGACCGACCAGCTCGCGCACGGCCGACAGCAGTTCCCCCTCGGTGTCCTCGCAGTCCTGCGCCACCATCGCCCCGTGCAGGGACAGGTAGACGCCGTCGACCTCGGCGACGTGCGGGGCCAGCCCGTCCAGCAGCCGCTGGCGGAGCGCGCCGAACGCCTCGGCCGCCACCGGCGGACCGGACAGCGCGAACGACACCGTGGTGGGCACCACGTCGAAGCCGGCCCGGGACGCCACGTGAGCGGCCCCGGCGATCGAGTCGATCCCACCACCGGCCGTCAGCACGTCGGCGCCGCGGGCCGATCCGCGCTCGAAGTCCGCCAACTCGGTGCGTCCCGGCGCGAACGAGTTCGCCTCGAACATCAGTCCGGCGACGGCGATCCGCCCGGTGGACACCCCCGGCGTTGCGACGCGGGTCGGTTCCTGCACTGTCACCTCGCGATGTTTCACTGATCGGAACTGCCGTTCTGTTGACGCTGAATCTATCGGTCGGTGGGGAGGTGGTCAACGATTCCTAGCCGCGCGGCGGCCGATCCGGTGTCGCTGCCGCCAGGTTGGGACCGGGTAGTAACCGAACCGTGACAATCCGCCCCAGACGTTCACCGGCGGCCTCAGCGCTCGGAGCGTCCGGGGTCCTGCGCCAGCCAGCGCTGCTCGCTGCCGGCCGGCGCGTACACCCACCACACCACCAGGGGCCCGTCCTGCGAGGCGATCGTCACATGTTCGGACATCGACGGGGTGAGCACCACCGAGCCCGCCGACACCGGATAGTCGGTGC
>DASSTH010000541.1:0-2293 GCA_035708025.1 Nakamurella sp.
GACAGCTCGGCGGAGGGTTCACAAGCCGCGCACGATCACCCTGCGTCACATACTGGCACACTCTGTCAATAGCGGCATCTTCGGGACGGCACCGGATCGGTCCTCAGTTGCTCAGCCGGTCACCACACGGCCAGGGACTCGAGCAGGATGGACCGCAGCACCTCGGCGTGCACCTCGATCGGGGCGATGGCGGTGAGCCGCTGCTGCCGCAGGGCGCCATCCACCAGCGTGGGAATGTCGTCGGCGCCGTAGCCCACCGCGTGCAGCCCGTTCGGGATGCCGATGGTGCGCATCAGGTGGGTCAGCACCCGGGGCAGATGATCCCGATGGTCCTCGGCATCGGTGCCGCCGTCACCGGTTCCGGTCGCGATGGCGGTGACGGAGCCGTCGGCGAACGCCATGTGCGGAGCCCGGCCGGCCAGCAGGGCCGCGGCCTGCTGGTGCCGCTCCGGAGCAGCCGCGAAGGTGGCGCGGAATGCCGCTGCTGCGGTGAGCGACACCGCCTGCCCGTGCGGCACGAACACCTCGTCCACCGGGTAGCCGGCGGGGCGGTAGCCGCGCACCCGCCCGGCGATCGGGTAGGCGCAGGCATGCGGAATGTGCACACCCGCGTTGCCGAAACCCATCCCGGCGAACATGGCAGCCATCAGCATGTCGGTGCGCGCCGACACATCCGAGCCGTCCCGCACGGCACGCGGCAGGGCCGACCCGGCCAGCGACAGCGTCCGCGCGGCCCACTGGTCGGAGATCGGATTGCTGCCGCAGTAGGACGGCCGCGCACCGGCCGGGTGACGCGAGAAGCCGGTGTACGGCCGGGCGGTGAACGACTCCAGGGCATGGCAGATCACGTCCATGCCGCTGGCGGCCGTCACCGCCGGCGGCAGCGTCATGGTGAGCTCCGGATCCAGCACCGCAAGGACCGGCCGCAAAGCCGGATGGCTGATGCCGGTCTTCAGTGCCAGTTCCAGGATGTCCAGCACGCACACCGGAGTGCTCTCCGAGCCGGTGCCCGCGGTGGTCGGGACGGCCACCAGGGGGCGCAGCGGGCCGGGCGGCGGCAGTCCTCGGCCGACCGGCTTGTTCACGTAGTCCAAGATCGGCGCGGGGTAGCAGGTCAACAGGTTGACCACCTTCGCGGTGTCGATGCTGGATCCACCGCCGACGGCGACCACCACGTCCCAGTCCGGGCGCCCGACCGCCTGCACCGCCGCGGCGATGGAGGCATCCGTCGGCTCCACCTGCACCTGGTCGTATACCAGGGCCGAGACTCCCTCGGCCGCAAGATGATCCACCGCGCGTTGCGCCACACCGAGGGCGGCCAGGTGGGGATCGGTGAGCACCAGCGCCCGCCGGGCCCCTAGGGCCGCCACGTCGCTGCCCAGTTCCTGCAATGCCCCCGCGCCGAACTTGACCGGGGGAGCGCCCCAGGTGAACACCGTCTCCCGCGCCGTCATGCCGTCCTTCCCGGCCGTCCCGTCACCGCGATGCCACGGCCCGCTGGAATCGTCGTCACCGCAGCTCGTCCCGTGCCGCGACGAACGCCTGCACGCAGGCCCGCACGTCCTCCGCACTGTGCGCTGCGGAAAGCTGCACCCGGATGCGGGCCCGCCCCCGGGGCACCACCGGATACGAGAACGCGACGACGTAGACGCCGCGCCGCAGCATCGACTCGGCGACCGCGCCGGCGACCTGAGCGTCGCCGAACATCACCGGGACGATGGGGTGTTCGCCGGGCAGCAGCGAGAAGCCCGCGTCGGTCATCAACGACCGGAACAGCCGGGTGTTGGCGCGCAGGGCCTCCCGCTCCCGGGACCCCTGGGCCAGCAATTGGAGCGCCGCGGATGCGCCTGCCACCATCGCGGGCGGGACGGCGTTGGAGAACAGGTACGGCCGGGCACGCTGGCGCAGCAGCTGCACGATCTCCGCCCGTCCCGACACGTAGCCGCCCGACGCACCGCCCAGCGCCTTGCCCAGGGTTCCGGAGACCAGGTCGACGGCGTCCCGCACGCCGAACAGTTCCGGTGTGCCGGCGCCGGTCTCGCCCAGTACCCCGACCGCGTGCGAGTCGTCCACCATCACCAGGGCGCCGAACTCCTCGGCCAGCTCGCAGATCCGGTCCAGCGGCGCCAGGTAGCCGTCCATGGAGAACACGCCGTCGGTGACGATCAACCGGCGGCGCGCCCCGGAGGCGTCGGACAGCTTGCGCCGCAGGTCGTCCAGGTCGCGATTGGCGTACCGGAACCGCGACGCCCGGCACAGCCGGATCCCGTCGATCAGCGAGGCGTGGTTCAGC
>DASSTH010000542.1:0-6623 GCA_035708025.1 Nakamurella sp.
GGATCCGCGACCGGTCGACCTGATGCTGGTGCGGATCCTGGGGGTGCGCCAGCTGGTTCAGGCGCTGGCCTGTTCCGGGCGGGCGGACCGGGCGGCGTTCCAACTGGGCGCCGAGGTGGACCTCGGGCCCGTCGCGACCACCATCACCGCCGCACTGCTGTCCGAGTCGTTGCGGCGCGCGGCCCTGATCGACACCGCCGTCGCCGGTGGGTTCGCCGCCGCGGGGCTGCTCGCGGCCAGGACCTGGCGGCAGGGTCCGCCGCTTCCCGAGGGAGTGCTCGGCAGGCTGTGCCGGCTGCGGGACCGAACGGCCAGTGCGGTCGCCAGGGTGCTGGTCCCGGGCGCGGCCCGGGCCGGACACCGGTCGCCCGCCGGCTGACAGGGATCAGGGTCCGGGTGCTGCCGGCCCGTCCGCGGGGTCGGGCCTAGGGGTTCTGCCCGGTCCGTGGGGTCCGCTCGTCGAACGGCGCGGGCCGGTCCGGTGCAGGGCGCTGCTCGACCCGGGTGGGCTCCGGCCGTGCCGTGCCGCTGCCGAGCGCCGGCGCCGCGCTCGGTCCCGCGGGCGGAGGACCCAGCAGCCGGACCACCGGCGGCAGCGTCAGCAGCCGGGTGCGGTTCAACACCAGCCGGACCAGCAGCGTGCCGAGGACCGCGGCCACCGCGCCGAACAACAGCCCAGCCAGCACGTCGGTCAGGTGATGCGCGTTGGCCGCGACCCGCGACCAGGCCACCACGACCGCCGCGATGCCCAGCAGCAGCCCGTACCAGCGGTGTCGCAGCGCCACCACCGCCGCGATCAGCCCGGCGGCCGAGGAGTGGTCGGACGGGAACCCGTTGTCCGGGGCGTGATCCAGCAGGTTCGGCAGTGCGGCGTCCACCACGAACGGACGCGGGTCGGTGTACAGCCGGGTGGCGATCTCGATGATGATCAACACGAGCACCAGCCCGGCCACGGCGGACGCGCCCAGATACACCTTTCCGCGCCGGTCCTCGGCGAACAGCCACACCGCGGCGAACCCGGCGACCATGATCCAGATCAGGTAGGTCGCCGTGAAGACGATCAACGAGTCCATGGGGTGTCGCTTCCTGCTCCGGGCGGCGCGTGCCGACGACGGGCCGGCCACCACCGGCGGCCCGGCCACTCGGTCCGGCCCGGGTCAGGATACCGGCGGCGGGGCGGGCACCGGGGTCGCCGGGGACTCCGTCACCGCCCGGACCAGGGCTCCGCCAGGCGCGCGGCCGCCTCCAGGAACAGCGCGTGCACGAACGCCTGCGGCAGGTTGCCCCGCATCTGCCGCTGATGCACGTCGTACTCCTCGGAGTACAGCCCGGGCGGGCCGCAGGCGCTGCGATTGCGCTCGAACCAGCGCACCGCCTCCAGGTCGCTGCCCTGCTGGTGCTTGGCCAGCGCCATCACGAGCCCGCACAGCAGGAACGCCCCCTCGGCGTTGGCCAGCGGACCGGGTTGCTGCCGGAACCGGTACAGGAAGGTGTCCTCGCCCAGTTCCGCCTCCACCTGGTGCACGGTCGCCACGGTGCGCGGGTCGTCGAAGGGCAGCGCCCCGCGCAGCGGCGGCAGCAGCAGGGCGGCATCGATCCGGGAGTCGTCCGGCGCCCGCTGCCACCAGCCGCCCGGGTGCACGCTGGTGGCGGACGCCTGCGCCAGGATCTTGTCCGCCAGCGCCATCCAGTCCGTCATCCGGTGAGCCGGCGCCCCCACCGCGCAGATCGCCTTCAGCCCTGCCACGCAGATCAGCCGGCTCTCGGTCCACAGCCTGTCGTCCAGCTCCCAGATCCCCGCCTCCGGGTCCTCCCAGCGGGCGGCGATCGCGTCCGCGGCCGTCTCCGCCGCACGCCATCCATCGGCGTCCAGGTGGTCGTGCCGGGCCGCGGCGGCGAACAACAGCAGCGCCTCGCCCAGAGTGTCCAGTTGGAACTGATGGGTGACCTGGTTGCCGGCGATGTCGTAGCCCCCCGGATATCCGGGCAGGTCCAGCTGGCGCTGCTCGGGCACCGAACCCCCGGTGGTGGTGTAGGCGGGTCGAAGATCCGGCCCGTCGGCCCGCACCCGTTCGGACACGAACGCCACCGCGCCGTCCAGCAGCCGGTCGGCGCCCACCGCGACGGCCACCGCCTGACCGGCGAAGCACTGATCGCGGATCCACACGTACCGGTAGTCGTAGTTGCGACCCTGGTCGGCCCGTTCCGGCAGGCTCATGCTGGCGGCGGCCACCATGCCGCCACCGGAACTGGTCAGCCCGCGCAGCACCGCATAGGAATGCACCGCGTCCCGGTCGGCCAGCGTGCCGGACAGCCGCGGCACGTCCGCCGCCCAGCACTGCTCGGTGGAACGCCAGGTCCGGTCCGGATCCGGCGGATCGTCCGGCAGCGGTTGATCGGAGATCTCCAGCACCAGGTCGTGGTGGTCGCCGGACGACACCCGCAGCAGCCCGGCCAGCACGTCGTCCGGGTGCCCCAGCCCGCCCGGCCGCACCGCGTCAGCACCGGACAGCCGCAGGTACAGCGGCCCGGTGCGGGCCGTCCACACCCCCGGGTCCTGGCGACGGATGCGTTGCAGCTTGTGCCGGCCGAACCCGGCGGACGCCTGCAGCACGACCCGCACGGCGGCGTCGGAGTCCTCCGGGCGCACCCGCCGCAGGATTACCGTCCGGTGCGGGTCGGCCGGGAGCGCCAGTGCCTCCCGGCATTCGGTGATGCCGTGCTGGGTGACCCACCGGGACCGCCAGATCAGGCTGCCGGTCTCGTACTGACCGCCCCACACGAACCGGTCCTCCGGGGTGACGGCGAAGCAGCCGGGGCCGCCGACCAGCGAGGAGAACACCGCGTCGGATTCCCAACGGGGCACGCACAGCCAGCTGATGTCGCCGCGGGGCCCGACCAGCGCACCGCGCTCCCCGTCGGCGAGCAGCGCGTACTCGCGCAGCACGTGCGGGCCGAACGGCACCGCGGCGGTCACACTCTGTTCCGACACGTCCTGCGCGTACCCGAATGACCGGTCGGGTCATGCGCGCCGGGGTTTCGGGGGCGGCCCGGCAGGGCACGCCGGCTGGCATGACCATGATCGACTGCAGGCCCCCGGGCGGCCGGCGGTGATCCCCGGCTGGTACCGCGACGCGATCATCTATCAGGTCGACCCGCGAACCTTCCTGGACCTCAGCGGCGACGGCAGTGGTGATCTGGCCGGCGTGGTGGACCGGCTGCACCATCTGCGCGGGCTGGGCGTCACCTGCCTGTGGCTGCTGCCGTTCTACCCGTCACCGTTCCGGGACGGTGGCTACGACATCACCGATCACCTGGGGGTGGACCCGAGCCTGGGCACCATCTCCGACATGGTGCAGCTCATCCAGACCGCCGACGAGTTGGGCATCCGGGTGGTCGTCGAGTTGGTGGTGCAGCACACCTCGGACCGGCATCCGTGGTTCCAGCAGGCGCGGGCGGACCGGGATTCGCCGTACCGCTACTACTACGTGTGGGCGGACGAGCCGGAGCCCAGCGAGATCGAGCCGGTGTTTCCCGGCACCGAGGACAGCGTCTGGGCCCGCGACGCGCTGGCCGGCCAGTACTACCGGCACGCGTTCTACTCGCACGAGCCCGACCTGAACCTGGCCAACCCCGCGGTGCTGCGGGAGGTGGAGAAGATCGTCGCGTTCTGGCTGCAGATGGGGGTGTCCGGGTTCCGGTTGGACGGCGCCCCGTACATCCCCGAGCGCACCAAGCGGCTGGACGCCACGGACGGCGGGCTGTGGTGGTTCGACGAGCTGAACGACTTCGTCACCGTCCGCAGCCCGGGCGCCGTGTTGCTGGGCGAGGTGGACGTGCCGGTGCAGCAGTATGCGGACTACTTCGCCGACGGTCACCGGGTGACCATGCTGCTCAACTTCTGGTCCAACAACCACCTCTTCCTGGCCCTGGCCCGGCAGGACGCCACCTCGTTGGCGAAGGCCCTGCGGCAGCAGCCCCCGCCGCCGGCCAGGGGTCAGTACGCGAACTGGTTGCGCAACAACGACGAGCTGGACCTCGAGCGGCTGACCGACGACGAGCGGGAGGAGGTGCTGGCGGCCTTCGCGCCGCGCGAGGAGCACCGCATCTACGGGCGGGGGATCCGCCGCCGGCTGGCGCCGATGCTGGACGGGGACCGGGACCGGATTGCGATGGCGCACGCGCTGCTGCTGTCGCTGCCAGGTGTCCCGGTGCTGCACTACGGCGAAGAGATCGGCATGGGTGACGACCTGGGGCAGCCGGAGCGCGAGGCGGTCCGCACGGTGATGCAATGGTCGGCCGAGCACAATGCCGGGTTCTCCCCGGTGCCGCCGGACCGGTTGCGGATGCCGCTGATCGCCGACGGCCCGTTCGGCTACCGCGAGGTCAACGTCTACCGGCAGGTGCTGGACCAGGATGCGCTGCTATACCGGATCGGCAACCTGTCCCGCACCCGCGGCGGACTGCCACAGATCGGATCCGGCGAGACGGCCGTGCTGGACTCCGGCTGCTCGGCCGTGCTCGGCGTGCGGCACGGCAGCGGCGGGGAGACCGTCGTCTGCCTGGTGAACGTGTCGGACGCCGAGGTCGAGGCCACTCAGCCGGACGGGGAGTGGGTGGACGTGATCGCCGACCGCCCCTACCCGCCGCCCGAACCGGGCGCCCCGATCCCGTTGCGGCGGTACGGCTACCGGTGGCTGCGGGAGAAGCGGCACCTGGTCGACTGAGATCTGCGGTACGGGCCGTGCGGCGAGCGGGCCTGCGGCGGCGACGGCGCGTCGATCTGGAACAGTGTCCGGCATGGGTCTTCCGGTGGACGCCGACGACGCTGCGGACGGTCTGATCGAGTACCTGCGGGCATCCCCGTCACCGTTCCACGCCTGCCAGCAGGCGGCGCGGCTGCTGACCGCGGCCGGGTTCACGGCGGTGACGGAGACCAGGGCGTTCCCCGCCGAACCGGGGCGGTACTTTCTGATCCGGGGCGGGTCGCTGGTCGCCTGGTCCACCGAACACGCGGCCGGCCCGGCCACCCCGCTGCGGGTGGTGGGCGCACACACCGACAGTCCCAACCTGCGGGTCAAGCCGCAGCCCGATCTGGCGCGGGCCGGCTGGCGGCAACTCGGGGTGGAGGTCTACGGCGGCCCACTGCTCAACTCTTGGCTGGATCGGGACCTGGGATTGTCCGGACGGGTGTCGCTGCGGGCCGACTCGACCGGTGACGCCGCCGAGTCCGTTGAGCACCCCGGCGCCGCCGATCCGGCAGGCGTGCACACCCGGCTGCTGCACATCGACGAGCCCATACTGCGGATCTCGCAACTGGCCATACACCTGGACCGGTCGGTGAACTCCGAGGGGGTGACGCTGAACCCGCAGCAGCACCTGGCGCCGATCTGGGGACTGGAATCCACTGCGCCGCAAGGCTTCCGGCAGTTCTTGGCGGATAGGTTGGACGTGCACGCCGATGCGGTGCTCGGCTGGGACCTGATGACGCACGACACCGCGCCGCCGCGCCGGATCGGTGCGAGCGGCGAGTTGATCGCCGGGGGTCGGCTGGACAACCTGGCCACCAGCTACGCCGGCACCCGGGCGCTGATCGCGGCGTCCGGCCGGCGTCCGGCCCAGCCGCTGACCCGGCTCCTGGTGCTGTTCGACCACGAGGAGGTGGGCAGCGTGTCGGAACGGGGCGCGTACTCGGCGCTGCTGCCCGCGGTGCTGGAGCGGATGGTCCTCGCCGCCGGCGGTTCGCGGGACGACTACCACCGGGCACTGGCCGGCACGGTGATCGCCTCTGGCGACATGGCGCACGCCACGCACCCGAACTACGCCGAGCGGCACGAGCCGCAACACCAGATCACGGTCGGCGGGGGTCCGGTGCTGAAGATCAACAACAACCTGCGGTACGCCACCGGGGCGCCCGGGGCGGCGGCGTTCGTGCTGGCGTGTGAGCAGGCGGGGGTACCCGTGCAGCACTTCGTCACCCGCTCCGACCTGCCGTGCGGGTCCACCGTGGGCCCGATGACGGCGGCGCTGACCGGGGCGCAGACGGTGGACTTCGGCGCCCCGATGCTGTCCATGCACTCGGCGCGGGAAATGGCGGGGGTGGCGGATCAGGCCATGTACATCGCCGCGCTCACGGCGTTCCTGGATCCCGCCTGACTGACCCGCCGCCCGGACCGGCTCGTTGTTAGCCAGCGCGCGCCCTAGCGCCCGCTGGACCACACAAACCCGGGATGGTCAGCGGACTCTGAAGTCGCGGCGGCCCAGGCGCCGCATCCCCTCAGCCGGCGACGCGCCGGCCGCCGGTGCCGAGAAGTCCCTGTTGCTCAGCTTCGCCAGCGCCGCGGCCGCAGGGCTGCTCAATCCGGCTGCTGCGCCCGCCTTCGCCGGCGACGCGACGGCGGCCCGCGCGGGCGGGTTCGCCGGCCGCTTGATCTGCTTGAGGTGCACCACCTTCCACGCGGCGGCCGGGGGCCGGCCGACATCCTTGACGGAGTCGTCCTCGATCTTGGTGATGCTGAACGTGGTACCGGGCAGCAGCACCCACTCCTCCTCCACAGCCACCTCGGACAACGGCCGGATGTCACGCGCGTCCTCGACCTCGAAGATGCACTTGACGCTGATCG
>DASSTH010000543.1:0-7593 GCA_035708025.1 Nakamurella sp.
ACGAAGTTGATGTTGCCGCTGGTCAGGCCGACCATCTGCTGGGCGAACGAGAGCAGGTCGAAGCCCTTGTCCAGCACCAGGCTGCGATTGGCCGCATTCACCAGGCCGGACAGCTTGGACGGGCTGGACAGCGTGCCGAGCGACAGGATTTTGTCCGCGGCACCAGCCAGGAACGCCTGCTGCCGGCGGATGCGGTCCAGGTCCCCACCCGGCAGGCCGTGCCGCTGCCGCACGAAGGACAGCGCCTGGGTGCCGGAGACCTCGAAGTGCCCGGCCGGGAAGTCCGCCCCGGACATCCGGTCCTTGGTGGCGTGCAGCAGGCAGACCGGCACCCCGCCGATGGCCTTGGACATCAGGTAGAAGCCGATCAGGTTGACCTCGGCGTAGTGATTGATCTTCAACCCGGTGAACTGCTGCAGCACCTTGATCAACATGGTGCGGCCGGCCTCGTTGGACTCCCGTTCCCGCTGCGCCTTGTCGGTGACGCCCTTGCTGACCAGGTACTGCTCGTAGTAGGCCTTCGCCGACCCGTAGAACGAGTTGATCTTGTTCGGCTTGTAGGGGCCCTCGGTGCCGTCCGAGTAGGGCCCCACCACGCCCGGCGCGTCCACCACGGACTCGCTCATCCAGGTGTCCCGGGGGATGGAGATGGCGGTGGCCTTCCCGCCGCCGTCCGGGATGTGCAGGATCATGATCGTGTCGGTGTTGACGCCCCCGCCGTCCAGCTGGGTGGCGACCGCTTGCAGTTCCTCCGGCGTGAGGGGGTTGCCGCTGGCATCGGTACGCGCATCGGATCCGACGACAAGGATGTTGGTGCCCTTGATCGTCACCGGGACGGTCTGGCCCTGGGCGTTGGTGGTGCTCTGCTGCACGCCGACGTTCCCGGCCTTGTCGGTGGCGTCGCTGGCGTTGGACGGTTCGGTGCCCAGGGTCGCCCACGCGATGCCGCACACCAGCACCAGGGCGACCGCCAGCACGGTCGCCACGATGCGCCCGCCGATGATCGCCCCTGGCGTCCGGCGGCGCCGCTCCGGACCCCCCGGACCCCCCGGACCGCCGGGTCCGCCGGTGCGGGGCGGGGGCACCGGACCGCGCGGCGGACCGCCCGGCCGGTCCGGGTAGCGGTCGCCGCGCGGTGGCTGGCCGCCATAGGGCCGGTAGACCTCGGTGGGGGCGTCGGGGTCGTTCCATGCCGGTCCGCCCACCTCCGACCATGCCCGTCCGCCGATGGGCGCGGCGCGGGTGGCGTCGCCGTCCGGGTAGCCGCCGCGGGACTGTGCCGGGCGCGGAGCTCGGGGGTCGCGGCCGCGGCGGGGCGCGTGGTACTCACGGTTCGAGCCGGTCGAAGAACTGGGTCCGTAGCGGCGTGGCCCGCGGCGCGGGTCCTGACCCGACCCGGCGTCCTCGGGGTACGGGCCCTGATACGTCCCGTCGGAATACGTCACAACCGGCCCTTCGGTACTGCTCGTGCGCGGCCCGCTCGGCCGGCACCGGCCCGACGGTCGGGCCCGGATACAAGACGTGATGGCGGGCGCCGGGGTTGTCCGGGCCGATCGGGATCCCGCCCTGTCGTCACCGTGCCAGGGTACGGGCGCATCCTGGGTGGCCTGCGGAACTGCCCGGATTCCGCGCGTCCGGCACACGGCGCCCGCACCCGGGCAAGCCGGTGCGGACCGGGCCGGCCGCCCGGCCGCACGCCGGCGGTGGGCCGGCGGCACAATGGGCATTCATGCGGATCCTCGTCACCGGCGCCCGGGGCCAGCTGGGCACGGATCTGGTCGCCGCCGCGACCGCCGCCGGGACGCAGGTACGCGGGCTCGGCTCGGCCGATCTGGACATCACCGATGCGGACGCGGTGCAGGCGGCGGTCGCGGCGTTCGCCGCCGCGAGTGACGGCGCGCCGGCCGTGCTGATCAACGCCGCCGCCTACACCGCGGTGGACGCCGCCGAGACCGACTCCGAACGCGCCTTCGCGGTGAACGAGCGGGGGCCGGCCCACCTGGCGGCCAGCGCCGCCCGGCACGGCGTGCGGATGATCCACGTCTCCACCGACTATGTGTTCCCCGGCGACGCGCAACGCCCCTATCGCGTCGACGATCCCACCGGCCCACGCAGCGTGTACGGCGCGTCCAAGCTGGCCGGGGAACGGGCGGTGACGAGCCAGCATCCGGACGCGCACGTGGTGCGCACGGCCTGGGTGTACGGCGCCGCCGGCGGCAACTTCGTCCGCACCATGGCCTCCCTGGAGCGCACCCGGCCCACCGTGTCGGTGGTGGCCGACCAGGTCGGGTCGCCGACCTGGTCCGCCGACCTGGCCGCCGGCCTGCTGGAGCTGGCCGCCGCGGACCTGCCGGGCGGGGTGCTGCACGCCACCAACGCCGGGCAGGTGAGCTGGTTCGAGTTCGCGCGGGCCGTGTTCGCCGAGCTCGGCGCGGACCCCGGCCGGGTGCTGGCGACCACCACGGCCGAGTTCCCCCGGCCGGCACCGCGACCCGCCTACTCGGTGCTGTCCGGGGAGGAATGGCTGTCCGCCGGTCTCACCCCGTTGCGTTCCTGGCGGGAAGCGCTGGCCGCCGCGTTCGCCGCGGACGGCGCCGCGTTCCGCGCAGGCCGGTGAGCAAGGCTTCCGGTAATACGAATCACAGCATGTGCGTCCGGGTCGAATCCGGCAACGCGGAGCAACGGCCGGCGTGACGCAGCGTACGCATTCCGCCTCGAGAGAGCACCGGGGCGTTCCGATCGCGTGATGCGCGCGACCGTTGTCGCACAGTGCCACCGGGACCGAACAAACGGACCGAATCTCGACACCATGGAGTCCATGGACGGGCCACCTGATCAGGTGATATGACTCTGTGCTCATCCGTAGCTACCCTGCGTAGGAGAAATCGCACCGTCGTACGGGGGGCACGGGCAGGGAGGTTCCGCAACCTTTGCGGGGGCCGGTTTTGAAGGGGTGGGCACGCACGTGCGCCGAATCATGGATCACTCACGCGCGGGCGCGGTGCGCCGCGCCGTCACCGCGGGCGTGGCCGCGCTGACCCTGGCGGGCGGCAGCGTGCTCGGCGCGCCCTCGGTGGCGGCCGGCACACACCCGCAGGTCGGACCGCGGGCGGAGGCGGTGGGTGCCCACCTGCAGGCCGCCACCGGGCTGTCCCGCATGGCCACGTTCGACCAACAGCTGATCAGCCTGGTCAACCAGGCCCGCGCCAAGGCGGGCGTGCCGGCCGTTCGAGAAGCCACCGGCCTGACCAAGCTGTCGGTGTGGTGGTCCACCAAGATGGCCCGCGGCGACACCGGTTTCCAACTGCAGCACAACCCGAACGCCTGGACCATGCTGCTGAACTACGGCGCCGCCAACCGCACCGCCTGGGGCGAGAACGTGGCGTCGTTCTCCACCGCCGCGACCGCCTCGGCGCTGTTCAACGCCTACATGAACTCGCCAGGTCACCGCGCCAACATCCTGAGCACCAAGTACCGGTACATCGGCATGGGCACGGTCGCGGGTAGCCACGGCGCCTACAACACGATGGAGTTCACCGACCGGGTGGAATCCGGGCAGGTGGTGGCCGCCGCGCCGACCGGGCCGTCCCGCGGCAAGCTGCTGGCCAGGAACGGGTCGTCGCCGGTGCCCGGCGTGCGGGTCGACATCCGCAATGGCACCTGCTCGAAAACCCTCTCCTCCATGGTGACGGGGTCGGACGGGTCGTTCCCGGTGGTCGCCTACCCGGGCAAGTACTGCGCGGTGCCGCGGTCGGTGCCTCCGGGTTACCGGTCCTCCGGAGCCGTGCAGTTCTCGGTGACCGCGGGTACCTCCTTCACCGCCGCGCTGTCGCTCTCCTCGGCCCCCATCCACGGCCGGTTGGTGGCCCGCTACGGGTCCGACCGGCTCGCCGGGGTGCGCGTGGACATCCGCAACGGCTCCTGTTCGAAGACCTTCTCCTCGATGGTGACGGGGTCGGACGGGTCGTTCCCGGTCGTGGCGTACCCGGGCAGCTACTGCGCCGTGCCACGCTCGGTCCCGGCCGGGTACCGATCGTCCGGAGCCGTGCAATTCCAGGTGACCGCGGGCTCGTCGTTCTCCCCGTCGGTGGCGCTGTCCGCGGCGCCGAGCCACGGCAAGTTGGTCGCACTGGACGGATCCGGCCCGGTGGCCGGAGTCCGGGTCGACGTGCGGGACGCATCCTGCTCACGCACCTACTCGAGCATGGTCACCGGATCCGACGGCTCGTTCCCGATCGTGGCCTATCCGGCGACGTACTGCGCGGTGCCCCGGGCGGTGCCATCCGGATACCGGGTGCCCGCCGCAGTGACCTTCGACGTCGACCCGGGCGACCACTTCACCGCCACCGTGCCGGTGCGCTGACCGGGTACGGTGACATCCCCCCGGGCCGGCAACGGCCCGCGCGCCCGCAGTGGAGCACCCATGATCCGCACCGCATTCCTGGCCACCCTGCTGATGGCGGCCGGGCTGTTGCTCCCGGCGACCGCGTCCGCGAAACCGGGCGGCGATCCGCCGCCGTTACCCTCCGGGTCCATCGGCCTGCGTCAACAGCAGCCAATGGCGGCGACCGACCTCAACGCGATCGATGCCCAACTGGCGGCCGCGCTGACCTCGCTGACCATCACCGGCCACGGTCAGGGCCACGGGCGCGGGCTGGGGCAGTGGGGGGCCTACGGGTACGCCCTGATGGGCTGGTCGTATCAGCAGATCCTGGCGCACTACTACGGCGGTACCACGCTGTCCTCCACCCCGGCCGCCGGCGCGCACGCGCTGGTCCGGGTGCGGCTGTTCGCGCAGGACGACCGCGACCTCACCGTCACCTCCGGCGTCACCTTCTACGCCGCGGGGGTCCGGTTCGCCGGTGGCACCAGCGCCCGCATCCACCTGCAGTCCGACGGCACCATGCAACTGTCCCGGCTGAGCGGAGCCTGCACGGGCACCGTCACCGCCCTGGGGCGCGCGGCCAGCGGGACGGTGCAGACCAGTTCGGCCACGCCGGGGAACGACCTGAGCAAGATGCTCACGGTGTGCGGGTCCGACCGCCGCACCTACCGCGGGATGCTGACGCTGGTCAACTCCGGGGGTGCCGCTCGCACGGTGAACACCGTCTATCTGCACGACTACCTACTGGGTGTGGTGCCGCGGGAGTCCTTCGCCTCGTGGGGTGACGGGGGCGGCGGCAAGGGCGCGAACGCCCTGCGCGCCCAATCCGTAGCCGCCCGCACCTACGCCATGGCCGAGGACCGGTACAGCTACGCCGACACCTGTGACGACACGCACTGCCAGATGTACGGCGGCGCTGGGCTGAACGGCGAGCTCATCGAGGACGCGCGCACCACCAGCGCCGTCACCGTCACCGACGGGCTGGCATTGCTGCGCAACGGCGCGCCGGTGTACGCGGAGTTCGGCGCCTCCAGCGGCGGCTACACGGCGGGCGGACAGTTCCCTCCGGTCCCGGACGCCGGTGATGCGGTGCCGGGCAACCCGTATCACAACTGGTCCCGCACGGTGAACGCGTCACCGCTGGGGCCGGACTACGGGATCGGCACCCTCACCGGGATCACCGTCACGCAGCGGGACGGCCGCGGAGCCGACGGTGGCCGGGTGCTCACGGCCAGGCTCACCGGCACCGGTGGCAGCGCGACCGTCACCGGCGACGACATCCGGCGGGCGTTCGGCCTGCCCAGCAACTGGTTCGTGGTGCACACCTCCAGCTCGACCGGCAAATTGCAGGCGCTGGCATCGGACACCCGGGACCCGGTGCCTGGCGTGCAATACGGCATCTACGGAGGCACCTGCTCCGGCAGCCGGATGTCCCAGGGCACCACCGGCTCGTCGGGCAGCTTCGCGATCACGGCCGCGCCCGGCACCTACTGCGCCCGCATGGAGGCGGTGCCGACGGGGTTCCGGCTCAGCAGCACGCCGGTGAAGTTCACCGTGGAGGCTGGAACGAGTTTCACCGTCACCTCCACCGTGCCGGCCGGGGTGCAGCACGGCACCGTGACGGTGCTGGACAACGCGGGGAACCCGGTGACCAGGGCAGTTCTGACGTTCTTCGGCGCCTCCTGCACCGACGGGAGCCCGACCAGCACGGTGGCCACCGACGCCGACGGCCGGCGTTCGCTCGCCGCCTGGCCCGGCTCCTACTGCGTGGTGATCCGCTCGGTTCCGGCGGGCTACCGGTTCAGCCCGGCGCCAGTGCGCTTCGACGTGCACACCCAGACCCCGCTGGCGGTGGTCCTGCGGGTGACGAAGCTCTGACCGTCGGGCGTCACCCGGCCCGTGCCGCGGCGGGACCCTCTGGCGGTGATCAACTGTTCACCCCTGCGACACCCAGTGCCACCGCCGCGATGCCGGCCGCCGGGACCAGCCAGGTGAGCACTCGGATGCGGCGGGCGTCCACCGCCAGCGCCAAGCACAGCAGGGCGAGCGGGATGAGCGACATGCCATAGCGGGTGGACACGTTCCGGAAGTACTCCATGCCGTCGGAGCTGAGGTAGGTCTGCAGTTGCACCACCAACGGGACCAGCAGGCACCCGATCATCAGCGTCCAGCCGGCGGCCCGTTGCGGCGTGCTCTTGCGGAACATCAAGATGGTGACGAACGCGGCCACCGACAGCAGTAGCACGATCACGTTCATCCACAACGGGATGTAGGGGCTGTTGACCGTCGGGTCGAGGTAGTAGTTGTCGCCGAGGGCGAAGCCGCGGAACTCGGTGGAAATCCACTCGCGGATCGGCGTACCGACGATCGGCACGGTGTTCACGCCCGCGATGGGATTGTGATAGTTCGGAACGCCGCGCACCGACTGGAAGTAGCGCCATCCGACGTACACGGCGGCGACCGGGAGCACCAGTGCCATGCTCAGCCGGATGGCGGGCCAGCCGGTCCGGAATCCGGCGCGCCGCCACAGGCCGATGCCGAGCAGCAACAGGAACCCGGCGATGGCCAGCATCGGTACCCCGTTGAGGATCTTGGTGGCCGCTGCCGCCAGGGTGACCAAAGCGGGCAGCACCCAGCCGTAGTTGGCGTACTTCACCGCACGCGCCAACAGGTATACGGCCAGCGCCCCGCACAGCACGGCGGGCGCGTCATTGGTGGTGATCGTGCCGGCGTGCAGCACGACCGGTAATGCCGTGGCGGTGATGGTGGCGGGCAACGCGACGCTCCAGCGGACGCCCCAATATCGCATCGCCAGGTACAGCGCGATCAAGCCCGCCAGCAGCCAGATACCACTGCCGATCCTGGATGCGTCGAAGAAGCCCACCGGTGATATCCCCGTCACCACCAGCGCGATCCCGGCGTTGACGGCGTAGTACAGGGGTGGGTGCGCGAAGTTGTATTGGCTGCCCGACCCGGGGAAGCCCTTGGCCCCCGCTCCCGAGCCGCAGGCCGGCAAGTTCTTGATGTTGGCCTGACCGCGGCAGGCCCACTCGGCCAGCGTCCAGTCCGACAGCTTGTCGCCCTTGGCGGGGAGTTTGCCGTGCGCGATGTCCCACACGTAGTCGATGTGGGTGGCCTCGTCCAGCGCGGAGAACCTGGTCGACCGATCGATGGTGAAGCCGACCAGGCAGCCGGTGATGACGGCGAGT
>DASSTH010000544.1:0-5427 GCA_035708025.1 Nakamurella sp.
CGCGGACCGGGCCGGAATGCCGGCGAACTCCCCGTGTTGACTCAAGGCGTGAGTACGAACGGCGAATACCTCCCCAGCCCCCTTGCCCGCACCCGCGATCAGGTCGAACTGTATGAACGATCCGGCGGCCTGGAGGGCACCACGATGCGCGGCATGCCGGTGGTGGTGCTGACCATGCGCGGCGCCAGGACCGGCAAGACCCGCAAGGTGCCGTTGATGCGGGTGGAGCACGACGGCCGCTACGCAGCGGTGGCGTCCATGGGCGGCGCACCTCGGCATCCGGTGTGGTACTACAACCTGCTGGCGCATCCGGACCTGGTGCTGCAGGACGGGCTGGAGCGGACCCGGATGCGGGCCCGTGAGCTGACCGGTGACGAGCGCGCCGTGTGGTGGGACCGGGCGGTTGCCGCCTATCCCGATTACGCGGCCTATCAGCGGCGTACCACCCGGACGATCCCGGTGTTCGTGCTGGAGCCAGCCGACGGCTGAGCCCGGGCGGTTCCGCGCCGTAGGCTGTGGATCATGGTGCAGACCGAGCCCGCCGATCGACCGCTGGCCGGGCGGACGGCGCTGGTCACCGGAGCGGCCAGCGGCATTGGTGCCGCGGTGGCCCGGCGGTTGGCCGGTGACGGGGCCGCCGTGGTGGCGCTGGACCGGGACCAGCAACGGCTGTCGGCCGTGGCCGAGGAGATCGGCGCGCGGGCCTTGGTGGTCGACCTGTCGGACACCGCCGGTCTGGCGGGCGCGGTGGCCGGCGTGGCCGGCGACGTGGACATCCTGGTGAACAACGCCGGCATCCAGCACGTAGAGCCGGTGGAGACCTTCCCCACCGAGACCTTCCAGACGATCATTGACATCATGCTGGTCGCGCCGTTCGCGCTGGCCAAGGCGGTGCTGCCGGGCATGTACGCGCGCGGCTGGGGCCGGCTGGTGCACATCTCCTCGGCGCACGGGCGGCGGGCGAGCCCCTTCAAGGCGGCCTACGTCTCGGCCAAGCACGGCCTGGAGGGGTTGTCCAAGGTGCTGGCCCTGGAGGGTGCCGAGCGCGGCGTCACCAGCAACTGCATCAACCCCGGGTATGTGCGAACCCCGTTGGTGCAGGCCCAGATCGCCGACCAGGCCGCGGCCCACCACCTGCCGCCGGACGCCGTGGTGCGCGAGGTGATGCTGGCGTCGTCACCGGTCAAGCGGCTGATCGAACCAGAGGAGGTGGCCGCCGCCGTGAGCTATCTCTGCGGCCCGGGCACCGATTCGATCACCGGCTCCGACCTGGTGATGGACGGGGGCTGGGGCGCCCGCTGACCGGCCGGCCGGTGGCCCGGGGGCAGTCCGATTGCGCGGCGGCCCTTGGACCCGGGGGTGGGGACCCGCCGGCCACAGCGGACTGCCTGCGACAACGTCGGGCTAGTTCGGGGGTGATCCCAGGACCGCGTCGACCACCTGCGCCAGGGCGTGCTGCGCGAACAGGATGGAGTAGTGATTGCAGTCCGGCACCTCCCGGAGGGTGATGGTGCTGGGCAGGTCCGCGGCCGCCAGTTGCTGCTCGGTGTACAGGCCGGGGGACTGGTTGATCAGCCCGCGCGGCGCCCACAGCAGGGTGGTGGGCGCGCGCACCGAGCGAATCGCCGTGACGGTCTCCTGATCCGTCAGCACCGCGGCGCCGTCGACCCGAATCGCCTCCAGCACGCAGGAACTGGCCAGCGTGCCGTCGCCGCGGGGCACCGCGTCGTGCTCCAGGTACGCCCGCACATCGTCTGCGGCCGTGCCACCCAGGGCCAGCGCCTCGGCGACGGCCGGGTTTTGCGCCATGAAGTCCAGGTAGGCCGCCACATCCGGGAAGGTCATGGACAGCCGGGTCATGGCGGGGCCGATCACGGCGGTGAGCAGCGCGTCGATGTCCGCGCCTGGCGGGGGCGGGAACGCCACCCCGCCGTCCAGCAGCGCCAATCGCGCGATCCGCTCCGAGTGCCGGGCCGCCGCGACCGCCGCCACGAAACCGCCCATCGAATGGCCCACGACGGTGGCCCGGTCCACGCCGATCGCGTCGAGCACGGCGATCACGTCACCGACGTGCCGTCCGATGCCCCACGGGCCGGTGACGGTGTTGCTGCAGGCGCGGCCGGCCAGGTCGGGTGCCAGCACCCGGATGCTGCCGGGCGCCGCGGCGTCCAGCGCACGGGCCAGCGGGCGCAGTGACACCCCGTTCGCGGTGATCCCGTGCAGGGCGAGCACCGTGTGCTCACTGTGCTCACCGCCCGCCAGCTGATGCACTGCCAATTCCCCGCCCGGAACGGGCACCCGCAGCGTCGTCACGATCCGGGATCCTTCCAGTCCGGCGATGCGCGGGCGATGGGCGGGCTCCGCCAGCCGGCGCGCCCGCGCGGAGTGCGACCATGGTCCTTGGCGCAGGATCCCACACACGCGGAGGCCAGAGTCATGCCCGTCACGCAGGAGCGCATCTCATCGTTGATCTCGTCGGTGCCCACCGGGTTGTACATCGCGGGCCGGTGGGAGTCGACCGATGCCACCGTCAAGGTGGAGGACCCGGCGACCGGGGAGGTGCTGACGGCGGTGGCGGACGCCTCCCCGGCGGACGGCATCCGGGCGCTGGACGCGGCTGTGGACGCCGCGGAGGCCTGGGCGGCGACTGAGCCGCGGGCCCGCGGGGAGATCCTGCGGCGGGCCTTCGACCTGCTGCACCAGCGGGCCGAGGACTTCGCCCTGCTGATGACCCTGGAGATGGGCAAGCCGTTGGCCGAGTCCCGTGGCGAGGTGGCCTACGGGGCGGAGTTCTTCCGCTGGTTCTCCGAGGAGGCGGTGCGGATCGCCGGGCGGTACTCGGTGGCGCCGTCCGGCGGGACGCGGCTGCTGACCATGAAGCAGCCGGTCGGGCCGATGTACGCCATCACCCCGTGGAACTTCCCGCTGGCGATGGGCACCCGCAAGATCGGGCCGGCCTTGGCGGCGGGCTGCACGGTGGTGATCAAGCCGGCGGCGCAGACCCCGCTGACCACGCTCGCGCTGGCACAACTGCTGGCCGAGGCCGGGGTCCCGGACGGGGTGGTCAACGTGATCACCACGTCGTCCTCGGGGAAGGTGTCCGCCCCGATCATCGCCGATCCGCGGCTGCGCAAGCTGACCTTCACCGGGTCCACCGAGGTGGGTCGGACGCTGATCGGGCAGTCGGCGCAGCAGGTGTTGCGGGTGTCGATGGAGCTGGGCGGCAACGCGCCGTTCCTGGTGTTCGCCGATGCGGACCTGGACCGTGCGGTGGACGGTGCGATGCTGGCCAAGATGCGCAACATCGGCGAGGCGTGCACCGCGGCGAACCGGTTCATCGTGCACGAGAGCGTCGCCGCGGAGTTCGGGTCGCGGCTGGCCGAGCGGATGGGCGCACTTCGGCTGGGCCCCGGCATCGAGGAAGGGGTGCAGGTCGGCCCGCTGGTGGACTCGGCGGCGGTGACGAAGGTGTCGGAGCTGGTCGATGACGCCGTCGACGCCGGCGCGTCGGTGCTGACCGGCAGCGGGTCGGTGGATCGGCCGGGCCACTTCTACACCCCGACGGTCCTGGCCGACGTGCCCCCCACAGCACGCATGTTCTCCGAAGAGATCTTCGGGCCGGTGGCGCCCATCACCACCTTCGCCTCCGACGACGAGGCCATCCTGTTGGCCAACGACACCGAGTTCGGGCTGGTCTGCTACGCGTTCACCCGGGATCTGACCCGGGCGGTGACCGTCGCCGAGCGGCTGGAGTCCGGCATGGTCGGCATCAACCAGGGCATCGTGTCCAACCCGGCTGCACCGTTTGGCGGGATCAAGGCCTCCGGCATCGGCCGGGAAGGCGGAGCCGAGGGCATCGAGGAATACCTGGAGACGAAGTACGTGGGGATCGCGCTGTAGGTTCCAGCGGGCGCGGACGGTGCCGCCGTCCCGGCCGCCGGAACCTCAAGCGCGATCCCGCTTACCAGTAGCTCCGTCGTTGCCGGACCCACAGGGAACAGCCGCCTATCGACCCGCGCCTCACGCCGCGGCGCGGCGGCATGCTCTCGGGATAGTCCGGGTCCTCCTGGTAGACGACGCCGTCCTCCTCGACGGGCTCGGGCCGGACCCACAGTTCCGGGGCCGGCTCGTACCCGTTGAGGAAGATCTCGCAGTCGCAGAATCCGCCCACCCGGCCCAGGCGTTCTTCCATGGCGGTCGCCCGAGGGGCGCGGATGTCGCGGTAGTGCTTCGCCCACCGCAGCCCGGTACAGCCGTGGGCGAGCATCCGCCAGACGTAACACAGCAGGCATTCGGGGTCGCGTATCGCGATCAGGTCGGCGGAGAGCAGGTGAACGTGCTCCTCCGCCTCCGAGACAGATGAATATGTGGTCATGGCCCGATCAGAGCAGGGCGCACCGACAGCCGACGGTCAGTGATGAGGCGGTCACGCTTGGGTAGGTGACGGGGATCCCCGGCCCGTGGAACCCAGTCCCGTCCCCTTGCTGGCCCGGTCGGCGTATGGCCGGTCCGTCCGGCTGGCAGCGACCATCAGAGTGCCGACGGTGACCAGCGCCAGGGCCAGCCACCACAGCCGGTCGATCGGCGCCCCGGTGACCGGCAGCCCGTTCGGGCCGGCGGGCGGGGAGCCTGGATGCGGCGTATCCGCCGGCACCCCAGGCACGCGGACCGCGGTCTGACCCAGGGTCACCGTGAGCGCGAAGGACAGATTCCGCGGGCCGCGGGTGGCATCCGTGGGCAGCGCGACGGTGACAATGATCGGTACCGAGGCGCCCGCCGGAACCGGAACGCGGTCCAGCAGCCGCGCCGAGGCGCCGAACGGCACGCCGCCCGCCGGCAGATCCGCGGGCCGGCCGGAGTGGACGGCGGCTCCGATCACGGCGTCGCCGGCGAATCCCGTGGCGTTCGCCGCGAGCCGGACCGCCAGACGCGCGGGATCGCCGGAGCCGTTGCGCACCCAAACCTGGGCCCGTGCCGAATCGCCGGGAACCAACAACACGCCGTGCGGGAACAGCGGTGCGGGTAGCCGCTCGGCGAACCGGATGCCGTCGGTGGACAGCTGCAGCCACGCCAATGACCCTGTTCCGGACGGCGGTGCCGCCGTGGCGGGGGTGGCTGGCAGGACGGTGACGGACAGGCCGAACAGCGCAGCCGTGAGGACGCGGACCCCGCTCGCGATCCGGCCGGCCGCGCCCGCCCGCGGCATCAGCCGGACACCCGCTGTTCGGCCGGGTTGGGTCCGTTCGGTCCGGCGGGCATCCGGTGCCTACCGGCCCGGCGACGCGACCGGACGCCGCCGGCCACCTGCCAGGCCCCGTACAGCAGCAGGGCGACGGCGACCATGGTGACGGCGACGCCCTTCCCGCCGGACGGCACCAGCGTGGTGAGGTAGCCGACCAGCGGCACGTGGTACAGCAGGGTGCCGCG
>DASSTH010000545.1:0-3472 GCA_035708025.1 Nakamurella sp.
CTGGTGGACGATCAGGTCACCGTGCTGTACCCGGTCAAGGGCGTCTCCGAGCTCACCCGGTTCACCCCCGAGGCGGTGATGGCGAAGTACGGGCTGAGCCCGGCGCAGTACCCGGACTTCGCGGCGCTGCGCGGCGACCCGTCGGACAACCTGCCCGGGATCCCCGGCGTGGGGGAGAAGACGGCGGCCAAGTGGGTGCGCGAGTTCGGCACCCTGGCCAGCCTGGTGGACCGGGTGGACGAGATTTCCGGCAAGGCGGGGGACGCGCTGCGGCAGAACCTGTCCAACGTCATCACCAACCGCCGGCTGACCCAGCTGATCACCGATGTGCCGTTGCAGATCGGGCCGGCCGACCTGGTGGCGCAGCCGTACGACCGGCAGGCCGTGCACCAGATCTTCGACAACCTGCAGTTCCGGGTGCTGCGGGAGCGGCTGCTCAGCACTTTCGAGCAGGCCGACGACACCAGCGTCGCCGAGGCGTTCGAGATCGACGGCACGACGCTCGGCGCCGGGCAAGTGGCCGACTGGCTGGCGGCGCACGCCCGCAGCGGGCGGGTGGGCCTGGTGCTCGGCGGGTCGTTCGGCGGGGGCGGTGGTGACGTGCATCAGGTGGTGCTGGCCGCCGCGGACGATGCGGCCGCCGTCATCGACGTCACTGCCATGTCACCCGACGATGAGGCGGCGCTCGTCGACTGGCTCGCCGATCCGCAGCGTGCGAAGGTGGCGCACGACGTCAAGCCGGCGCTGAACGCGATGGTGCAGCGCGACTGGCGGTTCGAGGGGCTGGTCTGCGACACCGCGCTGGCGGCGTATCTGGCGCTGCCCGGGCAGCGCACCTTCGATCTGGGCGATCTGGTGCAGCGCTACCTGCACCGCACGCTGGAGTCCGGCCCGGCCGGCGACGAGGCGCAACTGGCCCTGATCGACGACACGCCGGGGGACACCGCGACCATGGTGGCGGCGCGCTCGTTGATCGACCTGTCGGCGGCGCTGGAGGCGGAACTGCAGGCCAGCGGCCAGTTGTCGCTGCTGGCAGACCTGGAACTGCCGGTGATGGACGTGCTGGCCCGGATGGAGCGGGCCGGCGTCGCCACCGACGTGGGGTACCTGGAGGAGCTGCAGTCCACCTTCGCGGCGGAAGGCCTGGACGCGGCACGTGCCGCGTACGCCGAGATCGGCCGGGAGGTGAATCTGGGCTCGCCCAAGCAGCTGCAGGCGGTGCTGTTCGACGAGCTGAAGATGCCCAAGACCAAGCGCACCAAGACCGGCTATACGACCGACGCGGATGCCCTGCAGGCGTTGTACGAGCAGACCGGGCACCCGTTCCTGGCGCACCTGTTGCGGCACCGTGATGTGTCCAAGCTGCGCACCACGGTGGAGGGGCTGCTGAAGTCGGTCGGCGACGACGGCCGGATCCACACCACGTACCTGCAGACGGTGGCGGCGACCGGGCGGTTGTCGTCCACCGAACCCAACCTGCAGAACGTGCCGATCCGCACCGAGGAGGGCCGGCAGATCCGCACCGCGTTCGTGGCCGGGCCGGGGTACGACGGGCTGCTGACCGCGGACTACTCGCAGATCGAGATGCGCATCATGGCGCACCTGTCCGGCGACGCGGGGCTCATCGAGGCCTTCCGGTCCGGGGAGGACCTGCACACCGCGGTGGCGTCCAAGGCGTTCGGCATGCCGCCGGAGCAGGTGACGAGCGAGATGCGGCGGCGCATCAAGGCGATGAGTTACGGCCTGGCGTATGGTCTGTCGGCGTTCGGGTTGTCTGGTCAGCTGAAGATCAGCGTGGATGAGGCCAAGGAGCAGATGGAGGCGTACTTCGCCCGGTTCGGCGGGGTGCGCGACTACCTGCGCCGGTCGGTGGACGAGGCGCGCCGGTCCGGATACACCGCCACCCTGCTGGGGCGGCGGCGCTACCTGCCGGATCTGACCAGCGACAACCGGCAGCGCCGGGAGATGGCCGAGCGGGTGGCGCTCAATGCGCCGATCCAGGGCAGCGCCGCGGACATCATCAAGGTGGCGATGCTGCGGGTGCAGCGGCGCATTGACGCCGAAGGCTTGCGGTCGCGGCTGTTGCTGCAGGTGCACGACGAGTTGGTCTGCGAGGTCGGGGCGGGGGAGCTGGAGGCGATCACCGCGGTGCTGTGCGAGGAGATGGCGGCCGCGTACCCGCTCGATGTGCCGTTGGAGGTGTCGGTCGGTCACGGCGCGAACTGGGACGCCGCCGCGCACTGATGCCGTCGGGCGAGGGTTCACAGAGTTGCGACCGCGCGGTGTTGCCGCGCTGATGGCGTCCGCCGGCCGACGGGACCAACGCGCTCGCCCAACGCTGCCGGGTCCCAGCGATCCGTCGGTGGCGCGTCGCCCGTGGCCGGCGCTGATCTGGTGGGCGGCGGTTGTGGTGTGGATGGGCGTGATCTTCGCGCTCAGCGCCCAGAACGGCGGGGCATCCTCCGGGCTGAGCGACATGGTGGTGCGTGTCTTGCGGCAGGTGTCGGGCGATCTGCTGGCGCGTGTCGCCGAGGAGACGCTGCAACTGGTGGTGCGCAAGTGCGCCCACTTCGGTGCCTACCTGATACTCGGTGCCCTGGTGGCTGGCGCGTGGCGATGCTGGCCGGGTCGGCGGTTTGGGGCTGTTTCGGGGGGAGACCTTCGCCGAACGGCCGGTCGCTGGTGGCGGATCTCGGACTGGAGCCGCCTCGGCCCGGTCGTGGTCGCGGCCGCATATGCGGTCACCGATGAGATCCACCAGAGCTTCGTCGCGGGTCGCAGCGCGCAGGTGACGGACGTGCTGATCGACACGGCAGGTGCACTGGTGGGAGTTGGGTTGGTCGCGATGCTGACGCGTGGCGCTCGCAAGCGCCAGATCTCTGCTCAAGGTGCGCGGTAGGCCGGAGGCACCGAACTCAGCAGGCTGGGGCCTGGACAGCTAGGCCAAAGGCAAGCCTGGAATCAGGCAGCTGACTGGGTGCAGTTCCAGAACTGGGGCTCAGAACGGCGGTGCGTCGGGGCTGGGGCTCAGAACGGCGGTGCGTCGCCGCTGTCCGCGTCGGCATCCGCCTGTGTGGCTGCGACGGTCTCGGTCTCGGTCTCGGAGTCGGGTTGGATGCGGCTGTCCGTGTCGGCCTGGGACTTTATCTTTGACTCGTCGCCGGGTCCGACTGCCGTTATCGCTGCTTCCTCTGCACAGGGTTCGTCTGCGGGATCGGCCGGGGCAAGGAACCCATCGGCCCAGTCGCCGGCGACGCTCAGGGTCAGCAGCAGGTCGCTGGGGTCGGATAGGGGATCGTGCTGGCAGGCACAGGATTCGGGGCAGTCGCAGACCTGCACCTCGGAGTTCGGTGCATCGATGCCGAGCTGACCGGAACCACCGAATGTCCCCGTCGTGGGTGCCGGAGGCCAGCCGGCGGTGGCGCCGTCTCCGGGGGCCACGCCGGGTGCATGGGCCGCACGGCTGTCGCCG
>DASSTH010000546.1:0-6709 GCA_035708025.1 Nakamurella sp.
GCCGGGTGCGCGGATCGAACCAGTCCGCCGGGATCGCGGGCCCGGATGTCGGTTCCGGTTCAAGCATGATCGCAAGAGTAGCTGAGTGAGCACTCACTCACAACCGATTTCGCTCTCGGCGTGCTGACTCGGGCGGATCCCGCCGGCCCGTGCGCGGACCATTCCACCGAACGTGCGCGCGGGGTCGCGCTCACCGAACTTGCGCGCGGTCGCGTTTCACCGAACGTGCGCGCGGGGTCGCGTCGTTCGCCACCTGGCCAGGCTGCGCCCGGGGGTGGTGAGACCTCGCGGACCGGCGAAAGCCCGGGATCCCCGTCACCGGTGGCGGTGCCGGCTCCGGCGCGAGTCCCGGGCCGGAACGGGGTATACGGCCGCCGGGAGGCAGGAATGTCCGGCTCGGGTGAGGTGGCCCGCGCTGCCCGGCGGGCCGCAAGCAGTACCTGTACCACCCCCGCTGGCGGGAGGTCCGGGACGGGCTGACCTTCGACCGGCTCGCGGTGGTGGGGGCCGCTCTGCCGGACCTGCGCGGCGGTGGCGGCCCAGCTGCGGCGGCGCACGGTCGACCAGGACAGGTTGCTGGCCGGCATGGTGCGGCTGCTGGACGCCACCGGCATCCGCATCGGGAACGAGGTCTACGAACGGGACAACGACAGCATCGGGCTCACCACGCTGCGCTGGGCGCACGTAACGCTGCACGGGGACTCCGTGGCGCTTGCGTTCCCGGCGAAGTCGGGCCGCCGGGCGTCCCTGGCGGTGCGGGACCGCCCGCTGGGCCGGCTGTTCGCCGAGATCGCCGACCGCCCGCGCCGCCGGGTGTTCCGGGACCGGGGACGTCCGCTGAAACCGGATGAGCTGAACGGCTTCCTGGCCGCCGCGACCGGCGAACACGTCACCGCCAAGGACTTCCGGACCTGGCGCGGCACCGTCACCGCCCTGACCTTCCTGCGCACCCTGCCCCCGGACCGCCGGCCGACCAGGCGCAACGCCCTGGCGGCGCTGGACGCCGCGGCCGCATCGCTGGGCAACACCCGCTCGGTCGCCCGCGCGCACTACGTGCACCCCGGGATCATCGATGCCTAACCTCGCCGGAGAGCTGGCGAAGCTGCCGGAGCGTCGTCCGGCGGCCGGACTGGATGCCGGCGAGCAGGCATTGCTGGACATCCTGCCCGAACTGGTTGAAAGGCCATGATTGTCGCGGCGGACGCGCTGCGGTCGGCGGGTCGGCGTTCGTGTCATGTCCTGTCATGCACACACCGCCCGGCCACCCGTGATCACGCATCGACGGCGGCTCCCCGGTGGGATGCCGCCGCTCGGGTGGGCAACCCACCGCTACATCCGGCGAGCGATCGGGTGAATCGTTCGGCGAACGACTGTCCCGACCTTGACCATCAGCGCGAAGCGTGGTGATGTGGAGGGTGGTTCAGCAGGGAGCCTTGGCAGTTGTCGGGAGGCTGCTGTGGCGAGTGTGCAATCCACGGGATCGCCGAACCGGTCCACCTCGGGCGCCGCCGCTCTGGATGCTTTGGTCGCCGCGCGCACTGACGGCGATCCGCGTCGCTGCCGGCGGGCCGAGGAAGCGGTTGTCGTGCAATACCTCTCGGTTGCTGCGGCGGTGGCCGGCCGGTACCGCCGGCGGGGCGTCGACTTCGACGATCTGGAGCAGGTGGCCCGGCTCGGGCTGATCAAGGCGGTGCGCCGGTGGCGCCCCCAGGCCGGTGGTTTCCTGCAGTACGCGATGCCCACCATCGAGGGCGAGGTCAAGCGATACTTCCGCGACTGCGGCTCGACCATTCGGGTGCCGAGGGTGCTCTACGAAGCGCAACCGCAGGTGGTGGCCGCCACCGCGGCGCTGCGCCAGGAAAGCTCCCGGGAGCCGACGGTGTCCGAGATTGCGCTGCGGGCGGACGTCCCCGAGCAGCGCGTCCGTGATATCCGGGCGGCCACCAGCGCCTGCCGGCCGTTGTCCACCGACGGCTGCGAGGCGCTGGACGGGATGAGCAGCCCGGATGCCGAACGTGAGTTGTCGGCGGTCGCCATCCGGGCGGGGTTGCGCCCGGCCCTGGCCGACCTGTCGGACCGCGAGCGGCACATCATCGCGCTGCGCTTCGTGTGGGGACAGAGCCAGTTGCAGATCGCCACGGCGCTCGGGGTGAGCCAGATGCAGGTGTCCCGGGTGCTGCGGGCGGCGCTGGAGAAGGTGCGCGAGCATGTCGTGCCGCCCGTCGCGGGATGACGGGCCGCAGCAGCGGTGGCGGCGGCGGGAAGCGGCAACCGGGACGCGAGGTGACGTGATGACAGAGAACGGTCGGATCCGGGTAACGGGTCGGTAGGCGAATTGGGCGCCCGTTCGGCAGGCCCCACACAGGAGGTGCTCGCGATGACTCCGGTCAAACCACGTCCCGTCGGCGCGTCCGGATCGCGGCACCGCGTGGCCTGCACCTCCGAGACGCCGGCGCGACCGACGGCCCTACCGTCCCAGCGTGCCGGACGGCACGTCGTGCTCCCGCCCCCCGAACCGCCCACCTCCTGGGAGGGCTACAGCAACGCCGGACCGGACTGCTACTGGTCGCCGGAGGGCGACCGGCTGTCCCTGTCCTGAACCGGCTTCGATCACCCCGGAGGCCCCGGCGCCGGCCGGCTGGTCCCGTGCCCGGCATGGATCAACATCGCGCGCATGGATGATCGCGGCCGATCTGTGAACGCTGAGGCTGGATGGACAAGGTTCGTCCATGCCCGGGAAGTTGATCCATGCGGACGGGTGGGCCCACCGGGCGCTGATGTGCAGGCACGCCGCGGCGAGGCACCGCCCGACCGGGCGCGGACCCGTACGTTATGGCCATGGCCAAGAGTGCAGCCGCCGCCGTCACCGCCGGCGGGCGGGAGGTGCGCATCACCAGTCCCGACCGCGTCGTCTTCGAGGCTACGGACCGGACGCCGGCCATCAGCAAGCTGCAGGTGTGCGAGTACTTCGCCACCGTGGGCGATGCGTTGATGCGCCGGGTCGGCGAGCGGCCGACCGCCATGGAGCGCTGGCCGGACGGCTGGCGGGAGGGCATGCGGCTGGCCACCGGTCCGCAGGACCGGGACGCCGACGGCTTCTACCAGAAGCGGCTGCCCAAGGGTGCTCCGGACTACGTCGAGACCGTGACGATCACCTTCCCAAGCGGGCGCACCGCGGACGAGCTGTGCCCCACCGAACCCGCCGCGCTGGTCTGGGCGGCGCAGATGGGTGCGCTGACCTTCCATCCCTGGCCGGTGCGCAGACCCGATGTGGATCACCCCGACGAGTTGCGGATCGACCTGGACCCGCAGCCGGGCACGTCGTTCGCCGACGCGCAGCGGGCCGCCGGGGTGACCCGGGAACTGTTGGAGGAACTCGGGTTGCGGGGTTTCCCCAAGACCAGCGGGAACCGGGGCGTGCACATCTATGTGCGCATCCGGCCGGACTGGACGTTCGACGAGGTCCGGCACGCCGCCATCGGGCTGGGACGCGAGCTGGAACGCCGCGACGCCGGGGTGACCACGGCGTGGTGGAAGGAGCAGCGCGGCACCCGGCTGTTCCTGGACTACAACCAGAACCTGCGGGACCGGACCATCGCCAGCGCCTGGAGCCTGCGGCCGCGTCCGGGCGCGCCAGTCAGCACGCCGATGACCTGGGAGCACCTCGCGGATGTGCGGGATCCCCGGGAGTTCAACCTGTACACCGTTCCGGACTACCTGGCCGACGGCGACCCGTGGGCGGACATGGACGAGGTGGCCTACTCGTTGGAGCCACTGCTGGAGTTGTGGGACACGTTGCCGGGGGGCGAGCTCAACTTTCCGCCGGACTACCCGAAGATGCCCGGCGAGCCGCCGCGGGTGCAGCCCAGCAAGAAGGTCGCCGAGCACTGGGACGAGCACGGCAACCGCATCGCGCCGTGACCGCACCGGACGGGCATCGCGGTGGCATCGCGGACCGAGCCGGCCCGACCTCGCGCCCGAGCCGGCCGGGCGGACCGGGCGGCACGGCGGGAATTCCGGCCGGTACCGGCGTGATCAACTGGGGAACGGCCGGCGGCAGGCGACAATGGCCCGATGAAACTGCCCGTCATGCCCCCGGTCGCACCCATGCTCGCCAAGGCGGTCACCGCCATCCCGCCCGGCGCGTCGTACGAACCCAAGTGGGACGGCTTCCGATCGATCTGCTTCCGCGACGGTGACGAGGTCGAACTCGGCAGCCGCAACGAGCGGCCGATGACCCGGTACTTCCCGGAACTGGTGCGGGCCATCAAGGCCGAACTGCCCGATCGTTGCGTCATCGACGGAGAGATCGTCATCGCCACCGATCACGGCCTGGACTTCGAGGCGCTGCAACAGCGCATCCACCCGGCGCAGTCGCGCGTCGACCTGCTGTCGTCGGCGACGCCCGCCTCGTTCATCGCCTTCGACCTGCTCGCCCTCGGGGACCAGGACTACACCGGGCGGCCGTTCGTCGAGCGGCGCGCCGCGCTGCGGGACGCGGTGGCCGGCGCGGGGCGGTCGGTGCATCTGACCCCGGCCACCACCGACCTGGACCTGGCCGAGCGCTGGTTCACCGAGTTCGAGGGCGCCGGCCTGGACGGCGTGATCGCCAAGCCGCTGCAGATCACCTACCAGCAGGACAAGCGGGTGATGTTCAAGATCAAGCACACCCGCACCGCCGACTGCGTGCTAGCCGGATTCCGCTGGCACAAGACCTCCACCGAGAAGAACCCGCTGGTGGGGTCGCTGCTGCTGGGCCTGTACGCCGACGACGGGCGACTGCAGCACGTGGGCGTGGTGGGCGCGTTCACCGCGCGGCGCCGCGCCGAACTCGTCGCGGAACTCGAGCCGCTGCTGCTCGGCCCCGGCGAGGACCACCCATGGTCGGCGTGGGCGGAGGCCGAGGCGCACGCCGGGCAGCGGCTGCCCGGCGCGGTGAGCCGGTGGAACGCCACCAAGGACCTGTCCTTCGTGCCGCTGCGACCGGTGCGGGTGCTGGAGGTCAAGTACGAGCACATGGAGGGCACCCGGTTCCGGCACCTGGCGCACTTCATCCGCTGGCGTGACGACCGCACCCCGGAGTCGTGCACCTACGAACAGCTCGAGCAGCCGGTCAGCTTCGAACTCAACGACATCGTCCCGGGACTGACCTCCGGATGACCCGGCCGCGGCCGTGGAGGCGCCGGGCGGCCGGTGCCGGCGCCCGGGCACGCCGCCGCCCGGCCGGCTGAGGCGGATCGACCCCAACAGACCGGGCGGTGACGGTATGGCCGGTGGCGAGCGTCAGAGGCCGCGCTCGTCGCGGTAACGGTCCTCGATCCGGTCGTCCGTCACGGCGCCGGGGGTTCCGGGCTCGGTGCTGTCCGGCACCACCCGCTGGCGGTACCCGGTGGACGATGTCGGGTCGCGGTACACCTCGGTGCGAGCCGGTTCCGCGGGCGTTCCGGTGTCGTCGGGGCCGATGCGGTCGTCCCTACCCAGGCGGTCGTCGTCGCGCAGCGCCCGGTCGTCCTCGCGCAGCGGACGGTCGTCGCGGCCGTACCGGTCGTCGTCGTGGGCCTGCCGGCGCACCATCCGGTCGTCGTCGTAGGTCTCGGCGCCGGTGGCTGCCGGGTAGCCGGCTGCCGTGGCGGCCGGAGTCTCCGTGACGGCGTCCGTGCGGGTCGCCTCGGCGTTCTCCAGCAGCAAGGCGTCACGCTCGCTGCGCACCATGACCCGCGCCCACGCGCCGGCCGCCAACGCGGTGATCACCGCCCCCAGGCCGTAGAAGTAGCCGATCTGCTCGATGAACCGCTGGGTGTCCGAGCCGGACCCGATCCCGGTGGTCCCGATGGGCGAGCCCCACAGCAGGCTGAAGGTGGGTCCCACCACGAACCACACACCACCGGCCAGCGCCAGCCACGACCCGAAGGTCGCGGAGAGCCGGTCGGCCGCGCCGAGCAGGATGAGGCCACCGAGGAAGGCCGCGGCACCCGGCAGGATGCTCAGCCACAGCCGGTCCCAGGTGAACACCCAGGTGCCTGCGGTGTCCATGCGGTAGCCGAAGTAGGGTCCGACGAACGGGATGATGGCGCCCCAGATGCCCAACAGCACCAACAGGGTTCCGGTGGTCGCGCCACGCCGGCGGGGCATCGCGAGCGGGCTCGCGTGCGAGCGGCGGCGGTGCAGGGTCATCATGGGCGGCGCGTGATGCGAGTAGGCCATGGCGGGCTCCTCACTGCGGTTGTCCTCCGGTGCCCGTGCCGGAGTCCGACGGCATGCCGCCGCGCCGGACGCGGTTCCCGGTCTGCTCCTTAGGTGCCCGCCGCGGGTCCGGCCCAAACCGTACGAGCGCCGGCTATCGGGACACCCCGCCCCACGTCCAGCCGGCACGACCGCTGGTGGCGGCACCCGGGCGGCCGGTTCAGTCCGTCCGGGACGGATCGCCCTCGGCCAGGGCCTGCACGGTCTGCTCCGCATCCTCGGCGCGTCGCCGGGCGGCCCGCGCCCGCTCCGCGCTGCTGCGGGCCGCCCGCTCCGCGGCGCCTCGCTGCTCCCGCACCTCGGCCAGCCTGTGTTCGGCGTCGGCCAGGGCGCGGCGGGCACGGTCCAAGGCGGCCGCCGCCCGCTCCTGCTGCCGTTGCAATCCGGCGAGGTCGTGGGCCGCCGTGTCGGCCGCGGCCTCCGCGTCGGCGGCCTCGCGGGCCGCCTGGTCGCTGGCCGCGCGGGC
>DASSTH010000547.1:0-3602 GCA_035708025.1 Nakamurella sp.
CACGGGCGGCCAGGGCGTGCTCGCTCTCCGGGATGAACAGTTCGGCGTACGACCGGCTGTTGGACACGGGAGCCTCCTGGGCTGGCGCGCGGCGGGCCGGCGGAGTCGACAGGGGGCCCGTCCGGTCCGGGACGCCGGTCAGGGTACCCGGCGGCGCCCGGTCGGGGCGCGCGGGACGCACCGCGGTGGCCGGCCGGGGATCCGGCGGGGCCGGCGGTGTCGTCACCGTCACCCCTGGCGCGAACCGGCGGTGTCGTCACCGTCATCCTCGGCCTCGCGTGACACCGCCGCATATTCACACGTCGTTCTCACATCGGTCCGGAACAATCACCGCACACCCGACGTTGATCGGGGTAGGACGAGGGAGTGGTTGAGCTGACAGCACCGGCACACGGGGGCCAGGAGGCGAGTGGCTCGACGCCGCCCGTCGACGGCGGCGCGCAGGGAGCGGCCTGGACGCCGCCCGCCTGGGAAGACGTGGTGCGCGAGCACGGCGACCGGGTGTACCGGCTGGCCTACCGGCTGTCCGGGAACTCGCACGACGCCGAGGACATCACCCAGGAGACCTTCATCCGGGTGTTCCGCTCGCTGGCCGGCTACCGTCCGGGCTCCTTCGAGGGGTGGCTGCACCGCATCACCACCAACGTGTTCCTCGACATGGTGCGCCGTCGGCAGCGGATCCGCATGGAGGCCCTGCCGGACGAGTCCGACCGCATCGCCGGCCGGGAGCCGTCGCCGGAACAGGTCTTCCACGACACCAACCTGGATCCCGACCTGCAGGCTGCGCTGGACGAGTTGCTGCCGGAGTTCCGCGCGGCCGTGGTGCTGTGCGACGTGGAGGGCCTGTCCTACGAGGAGATCGGCGCCACCCTCGGGGTGAAGATCGGAACGGTGCGGTCCCGGATCCACCGCGGCCGCCAGGCACTCCGGGCCGGCCTGGAGCGGCGGCGTGCGGAACGCGCGCTCGCCGAGGGCGTCGGCCCGGCCCGGGAGCCGGGTATCGCGTCCGGCAGCGGAGCGTCCGAAGCGAGGGCGTGGCAATGACGTCGTTCTTCGAGGATCACCTCAGCCTGGACGCGGTGGTGGCCTTCGCCGACGGCGAGATGGGCCTGGTCGCCTACCAACGCGCGGCCGCCCACGTGGCGCAGTGCGAGTCCTGCGCCATGGAGGTCGCCGAGCAGACCGGCGCCCGGCAGCGGTTGCGCGCCGCCGGCTGCCCCAGCATGCCCAGCGGGCTGCTCGATGCGCTGCGCTCCATCCCGGTGGCGCTGCCCGCCCCGCCGCCGCCCGCCGGCATCTCCCGGGATCCGGAGGGTGGCGTCAGCCGCACCGCCGATCGCGGGCACCTGCTGCGCGGCCGCGGATTCCGCATCGGCGCGGGCGCGATCGTGGCTGGCCTGGCGGTCGGCGCGATCGCGGCGGCCGCGGTCGCCGAACGAGCGCCCACCCCGGGCGGGCCGCCCGCCAACCCGGACACCGCCCAGGTCGGCCAACCGGCGACGCCGCCGGGCGGCGACGTGGTGGTGGTCGTCGCCCGGTCTGCCCGCTGAGCCAGCAGACCGGCACACGGCCGTCGCGCCGGCGGGTGCCGCGGAACCGGCCCGGCGGCGCAGTCCGGTGCCGTAGCCTTCCCGGGTCGGCTTGAGCGTGCCGCGGTCGGTCCGGGCCTGGCCCGAGTGGTGTCCCGATGGATGGACCAGGGGAGTATTGGTAGGTGCCAGCGCACACCGGTGACGACGGATCCGGGGCCACCCGACTGGGCCCCCGTCCGGTGCTGCGCCCGTGGATCGACCCGGCCGAGGCGGCCGCCTTCGCGCGGCCCAGCCGGGTGCAGGGTCCGTTCGATCCGGTCTCCCGCAACGGCCACACTCCCGCTCCGGTGCAGCGTCCCGAGGTGCCGGAGATCCTGGTGGACGCGTTCGGCCGGCCGCCCGGCTCCGACCAGACCTTGGGCCGTCCGCCGCACGAGGCGGCCACCCAGGTGCAGGCGGCACCGGCGGACCCTTGGCGCAATCCCGCCACTGCGGTGGTGCTCGGCGCCCCGGCCGAGCCCGAACCGGTCCCGCCGGCCCCGACGCCGGTGCCGGCGGAGAAGTTCACCCTGCGCCAGGCGCTGTTCGAGCGCCGGCTGCGGCCCGCGGCACTGGCCGGGCTGCTCGCGATGGCCCTGGTGATCGGGCTGGCCGGTGCCATGCTGGGCGTGCTGTTGGGCTCCCGGGTCCCGGCTGCCGGGCTCGATCCGTCCTTCACCCTGGCCACCGCCCAGCCGGCGGTGCAGCGCCCGGTGGGCTCGGTGGCGGGCATCGCACACCGGGTGGTCCCCGCCGTGGTGTCCCTGGAGGTCCGCACGGGTGACACCGGGGATGCCGGCTCCGGCTTCGTGATCAGCGCCGACGGATACATCCTGACCAACAATCACGTGGTCTCGCTGGCCGCCAGCGACCCGGACGCGGTGCTCACCGTGGTGTTCAACGACGGCAAGGGCACCCGGGTCCCGGGCACCATCGTGGGTCGCGACCCGATGTCGGACCTGGCGGTGGTCAAGGTCGATGTGGACAACCTGACGGTGGCCCAGCTCGGCGACTCCTCCGCCCTGCAGGTCGGTGACGAGGTCATCGCGGTCGGCTCGCCGCTGGGGTTGGCCGGCACGGTCACCACCGGCATCGTCTCCTCCATCCACCGGCCGGTGCACCTGTCCGGCCAGGGCACGGACACCGACGCGGTGATCGACGCGATCCAGACCGATGCCGCCATCAACCCGGGCAACTCCGGCGGTCCGCTGGTGGACGCCACCGGTGCGGTGGTCGGAATCAACACGGCGATCCGCACGCTCGGCGGCGGGGGAGAGACGTCCGGTGCGTCCGGTTCCATCGGGCTCGGATTCGCCATCCCGATCGACTACGCCCGCAGCATCGCCCAGACGCTGATCGCCCACGGCACGGTCACGCACCCGACGATCGGGGTCAACGCCCGCTCGGCCACCGACGGGACGACCGACGGGGCCCAGGTGCAGAACGTCGCGGACGGGGGCCCGGCCGCGAAGGCGGGCATCTTCGAGGGTGACGTGATCGTCCGAGTCGGCGACCGATCGGTGGGCAGCGCGGATGAGCTGGTGGTCGCCGTGCAGCAGCACCGGGTGGGCGACACCGTGCCGGTCGAGCTGCTACGGGACGGCAAGAAGATGACCGTGCAGGTGACGCTGGCCGCCGGCTGAACCGCCGGTCGACCGGGTGCAACCCCCGGCGTGCTCGGAGTTCCCATCCGGCGCCGGTAGGGTGAAGGGGCTGTCGGACGTCCGGTGCTAGGAGGCAGCCGTTGTTCGGTCTGTCTTGGGACCGCATCATCTTGATCCTGCTGGTCGCGCTGTTCGTGATCGGGCCGGAGCGCATCCCCACCGCGGTGAGCTGGGTGATGCAGTCGCTGCGCAAGGTGCGCTCGATGGCCGCCGGCGCGCAGGCCGAATTGCGCAGCCAGATCGGCCCGGAACTGGAAGAACTGCGCCGCCAGGTCGCCGAACTGCAGTCGCTGAAGGAACTCGGCGAGCTACGGGCGCTGCGCGAGCTGAACCCGCGGACCATCATCGGCAAGAACATCCTCGGCGA
>DASSTH010000548.1:0-5382 GCA_035708025.1 Nakamurella sp.
ACTCCCGGATGCCGCCTGGAGCACGCTGGTCGGTGTCGGGAACTGCCATTGGGTGGTGCTGCACCGGGTGGGCGGCTGCTGGCGGCTGCACACCTACAACGGTGGGCTGGGCGGCATCGTGATGCCCGGCGGGGAGGACGAGGTCGCCGGCACCTGACCCGGCTCGAGGGGGCGTTCGGCGAGTTATCCCCCTGTCCGAATTCCATCCCCAGGGTGTCCCGCCGCCCGGCGCGCGACCGGTCCGCCGACCTAGCGTCCGGGTGTGAGCGCGCCCGACCGTCCCGACCCGTCCGCCCCATCAGCGGGTATGCCGGGCGACGCCCGGGCGAGAGTGGTGACGCTGCGGCGGCTTCGGCCGGTCGGATCCGCCCCGGCTGGGTGGGTGCCGCGCACCGCCGTGAGCCCTGACAGACCGGCGGAGGACGGTGTAGGAGCGCCGTCGCCGGACCGCAGGGCGCGGCTGCGGGCGGTCGGTGAGGGCAGCGGTCGCCACGGGCGGGCCGCGTCGGAACGGCCCGGGGCCACCGGCGGATCGGAAGCGGACGGTGCAGCCGGTTTCGACGCGCCAACCGCGGATGGGACGGTCAGGCGGCTGGACGGTTTCGGCGCAGCGAAGGAGTTCGACCCGGCGCACCGTGTCCGCAGCGCACACACCGCCCGCCCGAGCCACCCCGCCGGCGTGGCCGACCCTGTCCACTCGGCCGACCTCGTCGGCGCGGCCGATCCTGTCCACTCGGCCGACCCTGTCCACTCGGCCGACGCTGTCGGCGCGGCGGACCTTGCCGGCGCGCCGGACGCGACCGGGGCGATCGTCGACCGGGACAGGCCCCGGCCGGCGGAGAAGGCGAACCCGCCGGACGCGGCGGGCGCGACGGACTCCGAGCCGGATCCTGCGCGGCCGGCGTGGGCGGCCCGGCTGGTGCGCCGCGGGCCGTGGGGTGCGCTGGCCGAGCGCTGGGTCCCCGAACCGTTGCGCGGCGCGCGGGTCGATCCGGGACGCCGTGGCGCGGTGCTGCTGTCGGTGATCGCCACCCTTGCCGCGGTGGTCGCGGCGGTGGGGGTGTGGTGGGGCCGGCCGCAGCCGCGCCCGGTGGCGCCGGTGGCACTGGCGCCCGCCGAGTCCGCCGCGGCCGCAACGGGATCGACGCACGGCCCGATCTCCGGTGTCGCGCCGGCATCTGCGGGCGCCTCCGCCACCGACGGCCGCCGGGCCGCCGACGCGACCCCCGGACCCGGAAGGGATGGCACGGACTCCACGCCGGGCGACCAATCCCACAGCGCCTCTTCGCCGTCCGCCGCCGGGCCCATCGTGGTCTCCGTCACCGGCCGGGTGCGCCACCCCGGGCTGGTGCACCTGACGTCGGGCGCACGGGTCGCCGACGCGATCACCGCCGCCGGGGGCCCGCTGGATCCGGCGGACCTGACCGGGCTGAACCTGGCCGCGCGCCTGGCCGATGGCGACTCGGTGGTGGTCGCCGGACCCGGCGGCAGCTCGGTCGACGAGGCGTCCACGGATGTCCCGCCGGTCACCGCCGGTGCTCTGACCGGGCCGGGTACAAGCACCGCACCGGTCGACCTGAACACCGCGGATGCGGCGGCATTGGACAGCCTCCCGGGAGTCGGGCCGGTCACTGCGGCGGCGATCATCGCCTGGCGCACCGAACACGGCCCGTTCACCGATATCGAGCAGTTGCAGGCGATTCCGGGTATCGGCCCGGCGAAGTACGCCCAGATCGCACCGCATGTGACGGTTTCATCGTGACTGCGGCGCCGAGTCGCTCTCGCCACACGGCGGCGGGTACGCCGAGCGGGCGGTCGGCATCGTGAGTAGGCGGTGGACCGAGCAGGAGGCGCCCGCGCCCATTGATCTGCGACTGGTACCTGCCGCCGGCGCCGTCTGGGCGGGGTGCCTGATCGGGCTGTGGGCATCCGTCGCGGCGTGGTGGGTGGCCGGTCTGGCGGCTGCGGTACTGGTCGCACTGGCCGCCGCGCGATGGGTGCCGCGGCGACGGGGCCCAGCGCGCGCGCTGCGCGGAGTCGCCGGTTGGGCCGCCGCCGTGGCCTGCCTGGGTGCGGCCGTCGTGCTGGCGACATTGCGTGTGCAGCAGGCCACCCAGGATCCGTTGGTCGGGGCCGGCCGGGCCGGCGACTGGGCGGTGGTGCGGCTTGACGTCACCGCCGACCCCGTCGCCGTGCGGTCGGCATTCCCGGTCGCAGGCGAGGACGATCAGGACGACGCGACCGGACGTGCCCCGCCCGCTCGCTGGCGCGTGCCCGGCCGAGCCGCGTCCGCCCAGATCGATGGCGTCGCCTCGAATTCCGGTGTGACGGTGACGGTGTTCGGAACCGGCATTGGATGGGCGGACCTGACTCCCGGGCAGCTGGTCCGGGTGCGCGGGGTGGTGGCGCCGGACGACTTCGGGGTGTTGCCCGGGGTGGTGCTGCGGGCGGTGGGTGCACCGGAGGTGATCGAGGCCCCGCCCTGGTGGGCGTCGTGGGCGGTGACGGCTCATGCGGGGCTGACACGCTCGGCGCAGGTCCTCGATGCCGATCGGGCCGGCCTGCTGCGCGGATTGGTGCTGGGCGACACCGCAGGCATCGGACCCGATCTCACGGCCGATGCGAAGGCGACCGGGCTGACCCACCTGGTGGCGGTGTCCGGCTCGCACGTGGCGGTGATCTGCGGGATGGTGCTGTTGCTGCTGCGCCGTGCCGGCCCGCGGATCGCTGCCGGCGGCACTGCTGCGACGTTGGCCGCGCTGGTGGTGCTGGTCGGGCCGCAACCGTCCGTGCTGCGCGCCGTTGTGATGGGTGCGATCGGCATGGCCGCCGCCGTGCTCGGCCGGGCCCGCGCGGCGCTCCCGGCACTCGCCGCCGCCGTGCTGATCCTGCTGCTCATCGACCCCGAACTGGCCGCGACCGCCGGATTCGCCCTGTCGGTGCAGGCCACCGCCGGACTGATCTTGCTGGCGCCCGGCTGGTCGGCCGCCCTGCAGCGGCGGGGCGTGCCCCGCGGATGGGCGCAGCTGGTGGTACTGCCGGTGGCTGCCCAGGTGACGACCATGCCGGTGATCGCGGCGCTGAGCGGGACCGTGTCGCTGGCGTCGGTACCGGCGAACATCCTGGTTGCGCCCGTGGTCACACCGACCTTGTTGGTCGGCCTGGCATGCACCGCGGTCGGCCCGTGGTGGCCGGAGGCCGGCCGGGTGCTGGCCCGCACCGACGGTCCGCTGCTGGGCTGGATCACCGGCACGGCACACCGGTTGGCCCGCTGGCCGGCGGCGACGCTTCCCTGGCCGGCCAGCCCGGGCGGCGTGCTCGCGCTCGCTGCGCTGGTGCTGGCCGGACTGATGGTGCTGCGGCACCGCAGGATGCGGGCCGCCGTGGCTGCCGCGGCGGCGGGTGTGCTGCTGGTGCTGGTGCCCGCGCAGGTGGCTGCGGTGGGCTGGCCGGTCGACGGGTGGCTGCTCACCGCGTGCGAGGTCGGCCAGGGCGACGGCATGGTGCTGTCCACCGGCGAGGCCGGGTCGGCGGTGGTGGTGGATACCGGGCCCGATCCGGCACCGATGGACGCGTGCCTTGACCGGCTGGGAGTGTCGACAATCCCACTACTGGTGTTGACCCACTTGCACGCCGACCATGTTGGGGGACTGACCGGGGCGATCGACGGGCGCAGCGTCGGTGCCATCGGGGTCGGACCGGACCGGGAACCGGCGGCGGCCTGGCACGAGGTGCTCGCCATCGCGGCAGCCCACGGGATTCCGGTGGTGGCGCTGTCGCCCGGGATCCGATGGGCAAGCGGAAGTTTGGCGTTGACGGTGCTGGCACCGGATCACGCGTTCCACGGCACGGACTCCGACCCCAACAACGACTCGGTGGTGATGATGGCGGTGGAGCGCGGGGTGCGGATCCTGATGACCGGCGACATCGAACCCCCAGCTCAACGGGAGCTCCTGGCCTCCGGTGCGGACCTGCACGCCGACATCCTCAAGCAACCACACCACGGCTCCGCCAAAATCCTTCCGGAATTCCTGGCCGCCGTCCGGCCGCGGGTCGCGGTGATCGGTGTCGGGGCGGACAACGACTATGGCCAGCCGGCTCCGGCCGCGCTGCGGGCCGACGCGACAGCCGGGGTGGTCACGGTGCTCCGGACCGATACCGAGGGCGACGTGCAGGTGGCGCTGACCCCGGAGGGACTGGCCACCGCCATCCGAGGTCCGATGCTGGGACGAGCGGTATCGCCATGACCCGGCAACGGTCGGTATGCGGTCGTCGACCTACGACTTGTTGCAGACGTCGTGATCGCCGACGCGCCGCAGCGTCAGCACAGCTCACCATCGGTGGTTACGAGATCGGCGGCCGCGCGTCCGTCCGGGGTGGCGAACGACCACGTCGTGTTCCAGAACGCCCGGAGCCCCCCGCACAGGCCTGGACGCGTAGCGACGCCCGACACCGTGCCGGAGGGCCGCGGCGTGTTCGGTCCCCCGACAAAGGCGTCGCGGTTGCGTTCAGGATCGACTGGCCAGCGATCCTGACCGGCGCGTCGCTCCTGTCATCTTCTGGGAGACGGGTATTGACGGCAGAACGCCGGGCACTCCTGTCCTCGATACTTGGGCGATTTGCCGGAAAGGCCGTTCCCGCGGGAACGCCATTTTCCGGACGATGAGGCACCCCGCCCGAGGCCGTGCGGCGAACCTCGACCGCTTCGAAGGCTCGCTCCGGAACCACATATCAAACCGCTCTCTGGGAACCAGCAAACCCAAAGCCCACAAGCGGATCGGCGTCCGGGGGCAGTAGACGACCTTCTCGCAGGGTCGCTCTCAGCATGGTCAGATCGCCGTCGGTCTACCGACGGGCCACGGTGCGGCTGGACCGGCCGGCAGTCGGCATGCCCGCCGATCCCGCGTGGCCGCCCGGACGTCTGACGACCGTCGCCTGCTGCCGCCCGTACTCGACCGCGGGCTGGTTGAAGAAGCCCCGGCGGACTCTGGTGTGAGCCTGACTGGTCAACTGTCTTGAACGAGTGGCGGGATCGTCCACGAGGTCGGGGCGGGCACGCTCACTGCTGGGTCGATCGGACCGGTCGTCCGCTCGCCGTAGAGCAGGATGGTGGTATTGGCTCCTGGTGACAGCGACGACGAGCCCTGCGCCCTCAGGCGAGAACGCGGCCGCTGCGGGTTGCTTCGGCGCAAGCCGCAGCCCGGGAACCACAGCGATCTTGCCGGCATTCAGATCGAGCACGACTAACTGCTTGCCCGGCGCAACCATCCGGCGAGCTCAGCGCGACGACCGCGGCGTGGTCGCGCGCTAACGCGGTGACCGGCGCGCTGAACAGCTGCGATCCGCTTCGGCCCCCGTCGACCGCGAGGGCGCACGGTGTCC
>DASSTH010000549.1:0-5674 GCA_035708025.1 Nakamurella sp.
GACACGCAGGTGGCGGTGACGGGCCGTACGGGGATTCGAGCCTATCGGACCGCCCGCACCGGTCGTTCAGACCCGACCGGCCACCCCGCGCCGCGCCCGTCCGGTCAGGTAGCCCTCCCGGGCGGCGGCCACCGGCCCCACGATGATGGCCACGATCTCCGAGATCGCCGCCGCCCACACCGGGAAGCCGACCCACTGCTCGTGCACGCCGAACAGCCCGACGGTGGCGGAGATGATGAACGCGGCCAAGGTCAGCACGCCGAACCCGAACAGCAGGAACAGCGGGATCCAGTGCCGCCAGACCAGCAGCAGCACCGCGATCACCACGCCGCCGATCGCGTTCAGCAGGAAGGCCGGGCCCACCACGTTCAGATCCGAGTAGTCCTCGAACCACCACAGGTACAGGTGCACGCCGGCGGATACCAACGCCGCCAGCGCTCCGATCACTCGTAGTGCCATGACGAGCTCCCCTCCATCGGGTTACCGGGCACCCGCGCGGGTCCGCGCAGGATGGACGGGCCGTTCACGTCGTCGGCCCGAAAGTGGTCAGGATGCGGTCCCGGACTTGGTCCATCCGCCACACCGGCGCCGCCGGCCCGGGGTTCAGACCGGTGGTCCAGCCCCAGCCGGAGACGCGATCCAGCACGCCGGGATCGCGGGTGATCAGCATCGCCGGCACCTGGTGACCGGCGTCCGGGCCGGTCACCGAGCTGTTCGGCTGGTGATCGCCCATGGCCAGGATGACCAGGTTGGGGTCGTTGCTGGTGGCGGCGAACGAGGCCAGCGTGCGCAGGCTGTAGGCGATCGCCAGCCCGTAGCGCAGCCGCTCGTCGTCCGGTTGCCCCGCCGCCGGATCGGGTGACGTGCCGGCCGGGCCGCGGAAGATCGAACCGTCGCCGACACTGTCCCAGGGCAGCAGCTCAGGCGGCACGGTCCACGGGTAGTGGCTGGACAGCAGGTCGATCTCGGCCATCACCGGACGCCGCGGCCCGGGAGTCAGTTCGCGCTGCCGGAAGGTGTTCAGGATGAACTGGTCGGGCATGGTGGCGTAGCCGTACCGCGGCCCCTGATAGCCGACATTGTCCGCGGTGTAGAGCATGTCGAAGCCGTAGAACGGCTGGCCCTCCGGCCATGGCCGGGTGGTGGACGGTACGTCGAACACGGTGCGCCAGCCCGCCTGCTTGAACGCCCGGGCCAGGGTCAGCCGGTTGGTGGAGACCAGTTGGTCGTACCGCTGTTGGCTGTCCACCCAGAGGCCGGACTGGATGCTGGAGTGCGCCAGCCAGCTGGACCCGCCGAACGTCGGCGAATCCAGGTAGGCGCTGCGGGCGGAGAACCCGGCCGCTCGCAGGTCCTGATCGCCCGCGCTCAGGGCTGCATCCACGGTGGGGGCCAGCGCGGGGTCGTCCAGCGCCACCCGTCCGTAGCTCTCCACGAAGACCAGCAGCACGTCCTTGCCCCGCAGCCCGGTGAGCAGCCGGTTGTCCGGGGTCAGCGCGAACCGGTCCCGGCCGATCTGCTCCGCGAAGCTCCCCCGGTCGGCCAGGTCGGCGCGCACCTGGCCCACCGTCCCCCAGACCAACCGGCTGGTGTCCGCCGACGCCACTCGCGCGCCCGGACCGACCCCCACTCCCACCAGCGCGAGCGCCACCCAGCACACCGTCAGGGCAGCCAGCACCGGCATCACCCGGCGGCGCCTGCGGGCCAGCGCTCCGGTCACCCGCACCGCGGCCAGCGGGAGCACGATCAGCACGGCGAGTACCAGCAGCACCGCGCCGATCACGGCCAGCACCGCCCACAGGCGACCCGCGGAGCCGTCCACCAGCTCGACGGCCGGGCCCAGGTAGTACCAGTCGTTGACCACGTCGAACGGCCGGGCGAAGGCGATGTCGAAGCCGACGTCCAGCAGCTTGAGCAGCACCAGCAGGCCGATCAGCACTCCTGCCGCGGCGGCCACCACGCGGAGCGCACGACGGGGTAGCAGCAGCGCGAGCAACACCAGCACGAGCGCCTCGAGCGGCACCCGCAGCAGTCCGGCCACTCCCAGCCGGTCCAGATCGCCGGGCAGCGCCAGCGCCAGCCAGACCAGGGCGCCGGCCAGCACCGTGAGTATCAGGCCCCACCGGCCCCGGTTGCCGATCGGAGCCGTCCGGTCGGCGTCCGGATCCTCGGCCTCGGCGGATTGATCCGCAGACCCGGCCTCGACCTCCGCCGCCGTGGCCGGCACCGCCGGAGAGCTCGCGCCCTCACCACCCGTCGACGCGACGTCCAGCTTCAGAGACCGGGCGCCGTTGGCCGCGGACCCGACGTCCAGCTCCGCGGACCCGGCCCGCACATCCGCCGGCCCCGCCGTCCGATCGACCGACCCGCCGTCACCGGCGTCCGGCTCGCCACCCGCCGTGCGGACGATCGACCACCCGGCGGTCTGCGGACCGCGACCCGGGGCCGCCGCCGGGCGCGGGCCAGCCGCGGAGTGCAGCGCCCGTTCGTCCACAGTCACCCGGCCCGCGTCATCGATGAACCCGAAGCGCCCCGTCGGCGTTCGGTGTGGGTATGAGGGTGACACGCGGCCCGGGCCGGTTCGGTTCACTCTCCGGACTAGTACCCGCACCATGGCCCTCGGGAAGGGAGCGATCGTTGTCCCGCGACGCGCGCGCCTTCTGGATCCGCGAGCCGGGCCGCGGAGAGATCCGCGCCACCCCGCTGCCGGACCCCGGACCGGGGGACGTGCTGGTGCGCACCCTGCACTCCGCGATCAGCCGGGGCACCGAGGCCCTGGTCTTCGGCGGATCCGTTCCCGCCGACCAGTACGCCGCGATGCGCGCCCCGTTCCAGGACGGCGACTTCCCGGGGCCGGTCAAGTACGGCTACCTGAACGTCGGACGGGTCGAGGACGGCGCCGAGCACCTGCTGGGGCGCACCGTGTTCTGCCTCTTTCCGCACCAGACGGAGTACGTGGTTCCGGCGTCGGCCGTCGTTCCGCTGCCGGACGGACTGCCGGAGCGCCGCGCGGTCCTGGCCGGAACCGTGGAGACAGCGGTGAACGCGCTGTGGGACGCCCGGCCACTGATCGGGGATCGGGTCGCGGTGATCGGCGCCGGGATGGTCGGATGCGCCGCCGCCCGGCTGCTCGCCGCGATCCCCGGCGTGGACGTGACCCTCATCGACGTGGACGGCTCCCGCGCCGAGGTCGCCGCCACGCTGGGGGTGCGGTTCGCGGCGCCCCCGGACGCGCCCGGCGGATGCGACCTGGTGCTGCACACCAGCGCCAGCTCGGCCGGCTTGCAGCTCGCCCTTGACCTGCTCGCCGCGGAGGGCCGGGTGATCGAACTGAGCTGGTACGGCGACACCCCGGTGCAGGTGTCGCTCGGGGGGCGGTTCCACTCGTCGCGACTGGCCATCCGGGCGAGCCAGGTGGGCACCGTGTCGCCGTCCCAGCGCGGCCGCCGCAGTTCCCGGCAGCGGCTGTTGCTGGCCCTGCGGCTGCTGCGGGACCCGGCCTTCGATGCGCTGCTCACCGGGTCGTCGCCGTTCGAGGAGCTGCCGCAGGTGATGCCACGGATCGCCGACCGCAGCCTGCCGGCGATCTGCCACACCATCGAGTACCGGGGATGATCGCCGATGTACACCGTCACCGTCACCGACCACATCATGATCGCGCACAGCCTGCGCGGCAAGGTGTTCGGCCCGTCCCAGCGGCTGCACGGCGCCACCTATGTGGTGGACGCCTCGTTCCGCGGCGCGCAGCTGGACGATGACGGCATCGTGGTGGACATCGGGTGGGCGGCGGCGGCGCTGCGCCAGGTGCTGGACCGGCTGGACCGGCGCAATCTGGACGACGAGCCGGAGTTCTCCGGTCGCAACTCCACCACCGAGGTGCTGGCCCGGGAGATCGCCGACCGGCTGGCCGAGCGGCTTGCGGAGGCGGGTGCGGGCGGGGCCGGGGTGACCGAACTGGCGGTGACGCTGCACGAGTCCCCGGTCGCCTCGGCCGGCTACCAGCGGACCGTGGGGCCGCCGTGACGGCCCGCGCGGTGTGGGTGCTCGTTCCGGACGGGATCGACGACCCGATGCGGCCCAGCGGCGGGAACCGGTACGACCGCCGGGTCTGCGACGGCCTGCGGACCCTCGGCTGGCGGGTACGGGAGCGGGCGATACCGGGCGCCTGGCCGCATCCGGACGGCGCGGCCCGCCGGCGGCTGGCGGACGCCCTCAACGACGCCGGGGACGGCGACCTGGTCCTGGTGGACGGCCTGATCGCCTCGCCCGCCGGCGACCTGGTGGCCACGGCCGCGGAACGACTGCGGCTGGCCGTACTGCTGCACATGCCGTTCGGACCGGTCGAGCCCGAGCTGCGCGACCGGGAACGGCTGATGCTGTCCCGGGTGCCGGCGGTGCTGGCCACCAGCCGGTGGACGCGGGAGTTCCTGCTGCGCGAGTACCGGTTGTCCGAGCGGCGGGTGCATGTCGCCTCCCCCGGCGCGGATCGCGCGGGCCTGGTCCGGCCGGACCGGATCGGGACGACGGCCGGGACCGCCGTCCCGGACGGCGGCCGGCTGCTGTGCGTGGCGGCGGTGACGCGGGCCAAGGGATACGACGTGCTGCTGGCGGCGCTGTCCGGCCTGGGCGCGCGCGAGTGGCAGTGCCGCTTGGTCGGTTCGCCGGACGTCGACCCCACGTTCTCCTCCCGCATGCGCCGATCCGGGCAGGATCCCCGGCTGGCCGGCCGGGTGCGGTTCACCGGGGCCCTGCCGGCCGCGGAGCTGGATGCCGCCTGGGCGCAGACCGATCTGCTGGTGCTGCCGTCCCGGTCGGAGACCTGGGGCATGGTGATCACCGAGGCGCTGGCTCGGGGGATCCCGGTTCTGGCCAGCGATGTCGGCGGCATTCCGGAGGCGCTGGGAACGGCACCGGACGGAACCGTCCCCGGCCTGCTGGTGCCGCCGGGTGACGCCTCCGCGCTGGCCGGTGCGCTCGCGCGGTGGCTGGATGACGCGGCGCTGCGTGGTCGGCTGCGCAGCGCGGCGCTGGCCCGGCGGGCCACGCTGCCCGGCTGGCGGCACACCGCCGCCCGGATCGCCGCCGTTCTCACCGGACTGGCGCGAGAACCATGGGGCGAGGGGGCATCCGGGCCGGTGGCCGCCACGGCGGTCAGGTCCGCGAGGGGGTGGACGCCATCGACGTCGCGGTAGCCACCCCACCGCCTGCCACCCGGGCCCGGGCGTGGCTGCCGGTCGCCGTCGGGGCCTCGATCATCGCCGTGCTGCTGTTGCGGTTCGGGCCGGAACCGTTCGTCGACGCGTTCCGGCGGTTGGACGCCTGGACGCTGGCCGCGGCGGCCGCCGTGGCGGCCGCCAGCACGGTGTGCGCGGCCTATCGGTGGCACGTGGTGGCGGCCGGTCTGCGGGTGCCGGTCGGCATGGGCGCGGCCGTGCGGGCCTATTACATGTCCCAGTTCCTGAACGCGACGCTGCCCGGCGGGATCCTCGGTGACGTGCATCGGGGGCTGCGACAGCGGCGTCACGGTTACCCGCTCGGCCGCAGCCTGCGCGCGGTTGCCTGGGAACGCACGCTGGGCCAACTGGCCCAGGTGCTGCTGACCGTCGCGGTGCTGGCTGCCCTCCCGTCACCGCTGCGACCCCCTGCCGTGGTCGGGCTGCTGCTCGCCGCGGGC
>DASSTH010000550.1:0-2858 GCA_035708025.1 Nakamurella sp.
GTCGGGCTACCTGGTGCAACATCGGGCTACCTCGGGCAGAACGGCGACGCCGTCAGCCGGCCGCGCCCGTCCGGGCGCGCAGCGTGCTGGCTCCCAGCCGCGGCTCGATCGCGTCGTGAATGCGCTGCCAGGAGTTGCGCCAGTTGGCCGCCGCGGCGCTGCGCGCGGCCTCCGGATCGCCGGTCCGCAGGGCGTCCAGGATGCGCGCATGTTCGCCGTGTGCCGCGGTCCGGATCACCGGGTTGCCGAACGCGACCCGCTCGATCCGCTTGGTCTCCATGTCGATGCGGTCCAGGTATTCCACCAGCACCGCATTTCCCGTCACCGCGTAGTACACCCGGTGGAAGTCCTGGTCCAGCTGCTCCAGCCGTTCCCGGTCGTCGGTGGCCGCCATCGCCTGCAGAATCGACTCGATGCGGTCCAGCTGGGCGTCGGTGATCTGCCCGGCGGCCGTTTCCGCCGCAAACGAGTCCAGGGCGCTGCCGATCGCGTACAGGTCGGCCGCCCGGGAGAAGTCCAGTTCGGCCACCTTGGTGCGCCGCCCGGCGGCGATCGTCACCAAACCCTCCTGGGACAGCCGGATGAGCGCCTCCCGCACCGGCGTCCGGCTGACTCCGAGCATCCCGGCGATCTCGGTGTCCCGCAGGAGTTCTCCGGCCTCCAACGGCCCGTTGATGATCCAGTCCTTGATGGTGTCGTAGGCCAGGTCCTGGGCGTTCGGCCGGGGTCCCGGTAGTTCCTGCTGCGGCAGCGGCACCGCGGCCTCCCTTCAGCGGATCGAGTGCGATATGCAGTATATGGACGTTATCCCGCCCGCTCGGACGGCAGCGCGGACGGCAGCATCCGTTTTTCGATCCACGCCCGCGCCGCCGTCCAGCCACCCAACACGCACTGATTGACGGTCACCCGCCCGGCGGCGCCCAGCAGTTCGTAAGCCTCCACGGCGTCCAGCCCGTAGCCGGCCACCAGCCGGTCCAGCAGGTCGGCGAACGCCCGATGCAGGTTGTCCGACAGGTCGGCGCCGAACTCGCACCCGATGGAACCCACCGATATGGCATCGTCCAGCCACGGCGCCGGGTCGGACTCGACCGCATCCGATCCGGGCAGCACGGTGACGGTGACGGTGACGTCGGCGTTGGTCTCCAGCGCCGTCCCGGTGATCTCGCCGTCGCCCATCGCCGCGTGCACGTCGCCGAGCCAGAGCAGCCCCCCGGGCACGTTCACCGGCAGGGTCAGCGTGGCACCGACGGTCAGGTCCGGGCAGTCGACGTTGCCGCCGTGCCGGTAGTCGAACTCCAGCGAACTCTCGGTGCCGACCGCCGGGGCGGTGCCGACGGAGCCGATCATCGGCCGCACCGGCAGGCGCAGGTCGCCCCGATGGGTGGGAAAGAGCACGTAGTCGCCGTCCAGCGGGCAGATGCGGGTGTCCGGGACCGGCGGCAGCAGCGGTGACTGCCGCCCGCAGATCCCCTTCCGGTCGCCGGTGATCACGGTGACGGCGAACGGCGCGTGCGTGCCCAGGGCGATCCGGTCCACCCGAACGGCCAGCCGGTCCCCGGGACGTGCGCCGCGCACCGCGATGGGACCGGTCACCGGGTTGTACCGGCCGATCAGCGAGAGCAGGTCGGCGTCCCGCTCGAACCGCTGCTCGGCCGAGTCGACCTTGTTGGAGAAGCAGTCCAGGGTCTCGATCACCACGCTGTCGCCGGAGTCGATCAGCAGGGCGGGTTCGGCGTCGGCGCTGAACCCGAACCCGTATCGCGATCTGTTCAGCCGGTGGGCGGTCACGTCAGACCCGCTGCCTGGTAGCGGATCCGCCCGGCGCAGATGGTCAGCACCGGCCGGGCAGCGGCGATCCGATCGGCGGGTGCGGCCCACGGGTCCGCACCCAGGACCACCAGGTCGGCGGCGCAGCCCGGCGCGATCCGGCCGCGGGTGGCGCCGGCCCCGGCGGCGATCGCCCCGGCCCGGGTGTGGCAGGCCACCGCCTCGGTCAGGGTGATCGCCTGGTCCGGCTGCCACACCATCGGACCGGTGATCTCCGGATGGCTTCGGGCGACGGCGATCTGGATGCCGGTCAGCGGGTCGGTGTCGGCCTGGTCGGTGCGCAGGCCGAGCCGGCGATCCGATCCGAAGGCGACCAGCACGCCGTCGTCCAGCAGGTCGCGGTACGGGCTCAGCCGCCGCGCGAACGCCGCGTCGCCCAGCGCGGTGAGCCGCTCGGCGGAGCCGACGATCTCCCACGGCTGGGTCTCCACCACGATGCCGGCCGCGGCGCACCGCCGGGCGGCGTCCCGACCGATCCGGCGGGCGTGGATCACCCGATGCGGTGGCAACCCCGAGCCCAGCCGGGAGGGCAGCGATGCGAGCAGCGTCACCGCCTCGTCGACGCCCAGGTCTCCCATGGCATGGATGGACACCGGTTGTCCGTCACCGTCGGCCACCTTGGCCAGCCGCAGGGCCTCGTCGAACCCGGGCCAGCGGAACGACTCCGGCCGCCCGCCGCCACCGCTGGAGTACCAGCCGTTGTCCAGCGACATCTTGTACCCGGCGAACGCGACCAGCGGTGGGAGATCCGGGAGCGCGAGTTCGCCGGCGCGCAGCAGGGAGGCGCGGAAGGAGTACCGCACCGGCAGGTCGGCGCCCCGCTCGGTCAGCAGCGTGATGTCGGTGAAGGAGCGTTCGCGGAAGAACGCCGGCCGGGTGTCGGTCTCCGGCACGGTGCCGATGTCGTGGATCTCGGTGATGCCGCGGGCGGCCATATCGGCCAGCGCGTCGTCGATCTCCGCACGCTCGCGGGCTCTGTTGCGCGGCGGCACCACCCCGGTGATCAGCCTGCCCCACACCGCCTCGCCGCG
>DASSTH010000551.1:0-9002 GCA_035708025.1 Nakamurella sp.
CTGCTGCCCGAGTCGCTGCAGCGGGTGAACGCGCTGAAGAATGTGCTCAGCCTCGGGGTGAACCTGGTGGCCGCCACGGCCTACACGATCGTGGCGTTCGACCAGATCAGCTGGGCGGCCGCCGGGTTGATCGCGGCGGGCACGCTGTGCGGGGGCTTCATCGGGGCCAAGGTCGGCCGGAAGCTGCCCGCCCCGGTGCTGCGCGGGATCATCGTGTGTCTGGGCATCGTGGCGATCTGGCGGCTGCTGGCCGGCTGACCCGGGGCTTGGCGGGCGGGTGAGTTGCGGCTTCCCGGTCAGGCGTAGCGCGTTCGTCACGCGACGCGCCGAACGAGCGCGGCGTGTCGCGAGGAGAGGGCGCTACGCCTGAGCCGCAGCTACGCCTGGCCCGCCGCTACGCCTGGCCCGCTGCTACGCCTGGCCCGCAGCTACGCCTGGGCCGCCGCTACGCCTGGGCCGCCGCTAGCCCCGGCCAGGACGCGGCCGCGGCCAGGAACGCGTCGTTCTCCTCGGGGGCGCCGATGGTCACCCGCACCCCGCCGGTGGCGTCCGCGAACGGCCGCACGATGACCTTCTGCTCCTCGCAGTGGGCGGCGAAGTCAGCGGCCCGCTCCCGCAGCGGCAACCACACGAAGTTCGCCTGGGACTCGGGCACCTGGTACCCCGTCGCACGCAGCCCGTCCACCACCCGGGACCGCTCGACCGCCACCGCCGCGCACCGCGCCCGCAGCTCCTCCCCGGCGGTGAGCGAGGCGACCGCGGCGGCCTGCGCCAGGTAGTTCACCGCGAACGGCAGCGCCACCTTCTGCACCGCCCGGATCACCTCCGGCTGCCCGACCGCGTACCCGACCCGCAGGCCCGCCAGCCCGTACGCCTTCGACATGGTCCGCAGCGACACCACGTTCGGCCGGGCCAGCGCGGCAGCCGTGCTGTCCGGAACCGTGCCATCGCCAGGATCGGTGACGAACTCCCGGTAGGCCTCGTCCAGCACCACCAACACGTCCTCCGGGACCGAGTCCAGGAACGCCTCCAGCTCGGCGGACCGCACCAGCGTGCCGGTCGGGTTGTTCGGCGAGCAGACGAACACCAGCCGGGTGCGCGGGCCCACCGCGGCGGCCATCGCCGGCAGGTCCAGGGCGTGCCGGTCCGTCACCGGCACCGTCGCCGGGACCGCACCCACCACCCGGGTCACTATCGGGTAGGCCTCGAACGAACGCCAGCCGAACAGCACCTCGTCACCGTCGTCGCAGGCCACCTGGACCAGCTGCTGGCACAACGCCACCGACCCGCACCCGACGGCGATGTTGGCCGGCTCGGCGCCGACGTGCTCGGCCAGGGCCGCGGTCAGGGCCACCGCCGCGTTATCCGGGTAGCGGTTGATGCCGGCGGCGCCGCGGGAGACGGCCTCGGCGATCGCCGCCGCCACCGACGGCAGCGGCGGGAACGCCATCTCGTTGGACGCCAGCTTCACCGCCCCCGGCACGGTCCGGCCCGGTGCGTACGCGGGTAGCTGGGCCAGGGCCTGCCTGGTGCGGACCGTCATCGTCGACCTCCCGGGAATCGTCCAGCGCGAGGCTATCGCGGCCCACCGGAGGGGTGAACCTGCTCACCGGTCCGCAGCATCGTGGCCCGTCAGCGGTGGTGCGGTTTTACCGGGACTTTCCCCCTCCCGTCGATCTGTGGTCCGATGGAGGGATGCAGATGACGGACCAGGGATCGGTACCGACCCACGGCCCCGATGTCGCGGTGGCCGCCCACGGGGTGAACGACGGTCAGCGCACCGAGATGGCGATCGGCGCCGGCGGCGTCCCGCTCACGGTGTCCCGCCCGGATGGCGTGGTGCGGGGCGGCGTGATCGTGGTGCAGGAGGCGTACGGCGTCAACGCACACATCGCGGCGGTGACGCGCAAGCTGGCCGGGCAGGGCTACCTGGCGGTGGCGCCGCACCTGTACCACCGAGCGGGCGATCTCACGCCGGACACCTTCGCCGCGGCCCGCCCGCTGCTGACCGGCCTGACCGGTGACGAGATGGCCGGGGACCTGACCGCGGCGCTGGAGTTCCTGCTCGGCGCGGGTGTGGACGACGACCGGATCGGGATCGTCGGGTTCTGCATGGGCGGCACGGTCGCGCTGTGGGCGGCCGCGACGCTGCCGGTGGCGGCCGCCGTGACGTTCTACGGCGCCGGCATCACCAAGCCGCGCTGGTCCGGAGTGCCGGCCGGGCTGGAGTCCGCCGCGTCGCTGCGGGCACCCTGGCTCGGGCTGTACGGGGACGCCGACACCTCCATCGGCACCGAGGAGGTGGAGGCGTTGCGCTCCACGCTGGGCTCCTCCGGGGTGGCGGCGCAGATCGTGCGCTACCCCGGTGCCGGGCACGCCTTCGCCACCGATCCGGCCTCGCCGCATCACGTGCCGGAGGCCGCGGCGGACGCCTGGAACCGGGCGCTCGGCTGGTTCGACGCGCACCTGCGCTGACCGGCGGGCGCCGTCGTGTAGGAACAACACATGACCAGCGCCGCCCCCGTTTCCCCGACCGTGCCCGAGACCTGCTGGGAGCCCTCCGCCGACCGGGTGGCCCGGGCCGCGGTGACGCATTTCGCCGACTTCGCCGCCGTCCGGGCGGGCCGCACCTTCGCCGGGTACGACGAGCTGTGGGACTACTCCGTCACCGACCTGCCCGGGTTCTGGGGCGCGGTCGCCGACTACTTCGGGGTGCGCTGGCACCACCGGCCGGATGCCGTGCTGGCCGACGCCGCCATGCCGGGGGCCGTGTGGTTCCCGGGCGGGACGCTGAACTACGCCGAGCACGCCCTGTCCGCCGGCGACGGGCGGTCCGACGACGACGTCGCGGTGATCGAGGCCGACGAGTCCGGCGCCGACCGGTCGGTGACGCTGGCCGAACTGCGCGCGATGGTGGGCGCGGCCCAGGCCGGGCTGCGCCGGCTGGGGGTCGGCGAGGGCGACCGGGTGGTGGCCCTGGTGCCCAATCGCCTGGAGGCTCTGGTGGCGTTCCTGGCCACGGCCGCACTGGGGGCGGTGTGGTCGTCCTGCTCGCCGGAGTTCGGGGCCCCGTCGGTGATCGACCGGTTCACCCAGATCTCCCCCGCGGTGCTGATCGCTGTCGACGGATACCGCTACGGCGGCAAGGAGTTCGACACCACCGCAACCGTGACGAAGATCCGCCAGGCGCTGCCCGGGCTGTCCGGTGTGGTGCACATCCCGGCCCGCGGGACGCCGGCCCCGCCGGGGGCGATCGGCTGGGACGATCTGCTGGCCGAACCCGCCGAGGTGCAGTACACCCCGGTGGCGTTCTCCGCGCCGCTGTGGGTGCTGTACTCCTCGGGCACCACCGGGCTGCCCAAGCCGATCGTGCAGTCGGTCGGCGGCATCGTGCTGGAGCACCTGAAGACCCTGCGGCTGCACCACGACCTGGGCCCGGGGGACCGGTTCTTCTGGTTCACCACCACCGGCTGGATGATGTGGAACCTGCTGATCGGCGGGCTGCTGGTGGGCTGCACGGTGGTGCTGTACGACGGCAGTCCCGGCGAGCCGGATCTGCTGGCGCTGTGGCGGCTGGCCGAGCGGCACCAGATCGGCTACTTGGGCATCTCGGCGGCGTACGTGTCCCAGTGCCGCGCCCGCGGCCTCAGGCCATCGGACCAGCTGGATCTCAGCGCCGTCACGGTGGTCGGCTCGACCGGATCCCCTCTGTCCCCGGAGGGTTTCGACTGGATCGCCCAGCACGTGGGGGCGGGCGTGCAGATCGCGTCGCTGTCCGGCGGGACGGACCTGTGCACCGCCGTGGTGGGAGCGGCGCCGACCGTCCCGGTGTGGAAGGGCGAGATCTCCTGCCGGGCGCTCGGCGCGAACGTGCAGTCCTTCGATGAGCACGGCCGGCCGCTGATCGGACAGGTCGGCGAGCTGGTGATCACCGAGCCGATGCCGTCGATGCCGGTGTTCTTCTGGGGCGACACGGACGGCAGCCGGTTGCGCGGCGCCTACTTCGAGGACTACCCGGGGGTGTGGCGGCACGGCGACTGGATCCGCATTACCGATCGGGGCTCCTGCGTGATCGAGGGGCGGTCGGACGCGACGCTGAACCGGGGCGGCGTGCGCATGGGCACCGCCGAGTTCTACCGGGTGGTGGAGGACGCCGACGGGGTGCTCGACTCCTTGGTGGTGGACACCTCCACGGCGTCCGGCGAGGGCGACCTGGTGCTGTTCGTGGTGCTCGAGCCCGGGACCGACCTGTCGGTGGTGACGGCGCACCTGCGGGCGGCGATCCGCACCCAGCTGTCGCCGCGGCACGTGCCCGGGATGGTGATCGCGGTGCCGTCGGTGCCGCGGACGCTGAACGGCAAGAAGTGCGAGGTACCGGTGAAGCGGATCCTGGCCGGGGCTCCGGTGGACACCGCGGTGTCCCGGGACGCGCTGGCCGATCCGGAGGGCTTCGAGGCGTTCCTGCGGGCGGCATCGGCGGCGCAGGTGCGGCGGTGACGATGCCGCGGTGGCGACCCGGCACGGTGGTCGCCGCCGTCCTCGGGCTGGTCCTGCTGGCCGGCTGTTCGGCGGCTGGTGCCGGGCCGGAACCGTCGGGCTCGTCACCGGTTTCGAGTTCCGCGGCGGTGACGGGTGATCCGACCGGCCCGGCGTCCAGCAGCGGGCGGATCGTCACGGTGCCGGGGCTGAGCTCCGGGCCGGCCGGGTCCGCCGGCGACCCGGCGCCCGGAACCGCCGGTTCGGCGTCGGCCACCGACCACAGCACGCCGCCGCCCCGCACCTCCCCGTCCACCCGGACCGGCACCCGGACGGTCGGGTCGGCGGCGGACGGCTCGGCCACGGCACCCGCATCGTCGTCCCCGTCGGCGGGCTCGTCCGGCACGTCCGGGGCGGCAGGGCAGGAGGATCCGGGCGCCCCGGAGACCTCCGCGTCGCCGGACGCCTCGTCGAACGCCGGATCCGGCAGCGGAGGCAGCACCTCCACCACGTCGGAGCAGACCCGACCCAGCAGCGCGGCCGGCCAGGGCAGCTCCGTCACCGTCGACCTGTCGAACTGTGCCGGCTGCACCGCGATCGCCACCCACCGCGCCGTGACCGGCACGCTGTCCGCGGCACTGGTCACCACGTCCAAGGGGGCCGTGCTGCTGTCCGTCCGGCCGGACGGCAGCCCGGCCGGGATCATCAACGTGCCGTACGGGGCGTCGTTCCCACCGCCGGCCGGCGGCACGCTGCCGTGCGACTCGGCGGCCCGGTGCATCGTCACCGGCAGGCAGCCCGACGGCACCGCGATCCTGTCCGCGTTCGAACTGAGCGCGGACGGGGCGTGGCGCGACATGTCCGGCAGCGCGGCGTTCCCGTCGGCGACCGCTCAGGGTCGCGCGGCCGACCTGGACGGCGACGGCGTGCTGGAGATCGCCGTGCAGGAGTCGGCCGACGGCCGGACCAACTGGCTGGTGTTCTCCTGGTCCGGTGAGCGGTTCACGCTGCTGGGCTGTGCCCCGGCGTCCGACACCTTGCCCTCGGCGGGTGACCTGTCCCGGGACGGCTGTCTGTCCTAGAGCACCGCAAGGTTCTCGGCGATGGCGCGGCCGCCGACTGGTACTACGTGCGGGTGCGCCAGGTCAACGACCAGTGGGCGTGGACCTCGCCGACCTGGATAGGGTGACCGGCATGGCGCAGCGGCCGAACATCGTGTTCATCATGAGCGACGATCATGCGGCCCATGCGATCTCGGCGTACGGCAGCCGGATCAACGTCACTCCGCAGATCGACCGGATCGCCGCCGGCGGGATGCGCTTCGACAACGCGTTCTGCACCAACTCCATCTGCACACCCAGCCGGGCCGCCATCCTCACCGGGCTGTACAACCATCAGAACGGGGTGCGCACGCTGTTCGACGTGATGGACGGCCGGCAGCAGACCTTCCCGAAGCTGTTGCAGCGGGCCGGTTATCAGACGGCGATCTTCGGCAAGTGGCACCTGGGGCACGGCGGCGACGCCGACCCGACAGGCTTCGACACCTGGAAGGTGCTGCCCGGGCAGGGCGACTACTACGACCCGGTGCTGCTGGATCCGGCGGGCGAGCGCCAGTACCAGGGGTACGTCACCGACATCCTGACCGATCTGTCACTGGACTGGCTGGCCGGCCGCGACCCACAGCGGCCGTTCCTGTTGTGCCTGCACCACAAGGCGCCGCACCGCTGGTGGCAGCCGCACCCCAAGTACGCATCGCTGTACCAGGACGACGACCGGGCGGAACCGGACACCCTGGACGACGACTACGCCACCCGCTCGGAGGCCGCCCGGCGCGCTGCCATGCGGGTGGACCGCGACCTCAACGCGCGGGACGTGAAGGCCGAGGTGCCGCCCGGCCTTTCGCCCGGCGAGCGACGCCGCTGGTTCTACCAGCGATACATCAAGGACTACCTGCGCTGTGTGGCGTCGGTGGACGAGAGCGTCGGCCGGGTGCTGAACTACCTGGACCGGCAGGGCCTGGCCGACGACACCATCGTGATCTACACCTCCGACCAGGGCTTCTTCCTGGGTGATCACGGTTGGTACGACAAGCGGTTCATGTACGAGGAGTCGCTGCGGATGCCGCTGCTGGTGCGCTATCCCGGCATGGTCGCGCCCGGATCGATCAGCGGCTCGTTCGTGCTCAACATCGACGTCGCCGCGACGTTCTGCGAGCTGGCCGGCATCGCGCCCGACGAGCCGATGAGCGGCCGCAGCATCACCCCGCTGTTGCGCGGTGAGCCGCCGCCGGACTGGCGGCGCAGCATGTACTACCGGTACTGGGAGCACCTGTCCGACCAGCACCGGGTGGCGGCGCACTGCGGCATCCGCACCGAGCGTTACAAGCTCGTCTACTACTACGGTCAGGGGCTGGGCCTGGAAGGCACGTCCGACGAGGCGACGCCGCCGGAGTGGGAGCTGTTCGACCTGGCGGCCGATCCCGCGGAGCTGCGCAACGTGTACGACGAGCCGGGATTCCGGGCGGTGACGCAGGAGTTGGTGGCCGAGCTCGCCGCGATCCGCTCGGCGGTCGGGGACGACGACTTCCCGGTCCGCTACCAGCCGCGCTCCCTTTCCGATTCGACGACCTGAGCACGCGCTATCGCGCGTCGCTGGGCAGTCGACTCGGGAAAGGGGGCAGGCTCTAGCGGGGGTCCAAGGCGGCCAGCAGCTCCAGCGCCACGGTTCGTGCCGCCTGCGCTCGTTCCGCGGACGATCCACGCAGCTCGATCTCCCCGCCGATCACGCCGATCACCAGGGCGCCGAAGGCTAGCGCCGCCCGGATGGTGCCCTCCGCGGACGCCCCGTCACCGGCCAGCAATCCGATCAGCCGCTTGAGCTGGGTCAGGTGGATCTCGCCGAGGTGGATCTGCGACAGCGCGGTGGGATTGGCCTGTCCGAAACGCAGCGCCGCTCCACCGGTGGTGGAGAACAACTCCAGTAGCCCGTCCACCAGCTCGCGGTTCCGGTCGGTGCCCGGCGGCCGGCGCTCCGCGCGGTCGACCAACTCGATCAGCCCGTCGGTGTAGCTCTGCATCGCCGAGCGCACGATGTCGTCCTTGGTGCGGAAGTGGTAGTACAGCGCCGCCTTGGTGACGCCCACCTCGTCGGCGATCTCCCGGAGCGAGGTCTTGTCGTAGCCGCGCTCGGCGAACAGCCGCATGGCGACGTCGACGATTTCCTGCCGGGTGCCGCCGCGACGCCGTGACGGTCCAGCGGGCGGGCCGTCGGCAGTGTCCTGCGTCAACGGATCAGCCTCCCTTCCCAGCGTGGATGAAAGCTTACTTGACGACCGGCTAGTTTCGTGCTTACCTGTCGGCAGGCTAGGAACTAGCCGGTCGGCAAGTAAGTCAAGGAGGCGTGCTCATGAGCACGGAGGCCGTTCGTCCATCGTCACTCCCACCCGTCCCACGGCCCACCGGCCGCCCGCTGGTGCTCATCATGGTCAGTCTCGTGCTGGCCCTGGTTCCGTTGCAGTTGGACGCGCTGGTGACCGCGACCGCAGTGCCCACGATCGTCGGCGAACTCGGCGGCTTCTCCCGAATCGCCTGGGTGGCCACGGCGTACCTGCTGACCTTCGCCATCGGCACCCTACTGTCCGGCCGGATCGGCGACATGCTCGGCCGCAAGCCGTTGTATCTGGCGGCCGCCTCGGTGTTCCTGGCCGGGTCGGCATGGTCGGGACTGTCCACCACGATGGCGGAGTTCATCGTGGCCCGCGCGCTGCAGGGGCTGGGTGCCGGGATGATGGCGACGACCATCCTGGCGATCGTCGCCGATGTGGTGCCGCCGGAATCCCGCGCCCGCTACCAGGGATTGCTCGCCGCCGTCATGCCGGTGTCCATGATCGCCGGGCCCGCGCTGGGCGGAGTGATCACCGATCACCTGGGCTGGCGGTGGATCTTCCTGCTGAACCTGCCGCTGATCGCGGTGTCCATCGGAGTCGGGGCGTTCGTGCTGAGGCTGCCGAAGCGGCCCTCGGCGGGCGGGCTCGACCTGGCCGGGGCGGTGCTGAGCACCATCGGCGCGGCCGGCCTGGTGCTGGCGGCCACCTGGGGCGGGCAATACGGCTGGGGCTCGGCACGGGTGCTCGCTACCGCGGTGATCGGCGTCGGCGCGTTCGTGGCGCTGGCGGCGGTGGAGCGGCGGACCGTGCACCCGGTGCTGCCCCCGGGGCTGTTCCGCGACCGCACGGTGCTGATGTGCCTGCTGATCATGTTCTGCGGGGCCGGCGCGGTGATGATGGCCGCCACCAATTTCGTGCCGGTGTTCCAGCAACTGGTGCAGCACCTGTCCGCCTCGTCCAGCGGCTTGTTGCTGTTGCCGCTGCTGCTGCCGGCCATCGTGATGGCGATCGCCTCCGGGCAGTTCCTGTCCCGCCGGCCCTGGTATCGAGCGGTGCTGATCGCCGGTGCATCGTTGCTGGCGCTCGGCTGCGTGCTGCTGGCGACCATGACGGTGACGACTCCGGTGTGGCTGGCCTGCTG
>DASSTH010000552.1:0-38043 GCA_035708025.1 Nakamurella sp.
CGCGGCTTGCCGTCGACCGACACCACCGGCGTGATGATCCGCGTGCTGGAGGTCAGGAACAGCCCGTCCGCGGTGTGCAGGTCGTCCGGCGCGACCGGGGCCACCAGGGTGCGCCATCCCGCCGCCTCGGCCACCCGCAGCAGCCGGCGGGCGGTGATGCCGTCCAGGATCCCGTCCCGCGGCGGCGTGGTCAGCGTCCGCCCCCGGACCACGATGACGGTGGAGGTGGGCCCCTCCAGCACGCTGCCGTCCGTCCCGGTGTAGATCACGTCGTCGGCCCCGCGCGCCTGCGCGTACCGGTACGCCGTCATGTTCACCGCGTACGACAGCGTCTTGGCGCCCACCAGCAGCCACGGCTTGTTGGCCACCTCGGCGCCGTGGAAGCCGCGCTCCAGCACCAGCACCCGGACGCCCTCGGTGCGCTGCCGCACGCTGGCGTCGGCCAGTGCCGAGCCCATCACATAGCAGGTGGGTTCGCCGCCGGCCTCGATCCCACGGGTGGCGATCAGCCGCAGCACCATCTGGTCGCCGCCGGTCCAGCCGGCCAGCACCGCCCGGACGGCCGGGCGCCACTCGTCCGGCGCCGGCAGCACCAGATCGATCATCCCGGCCGAGACCTGCAGCCGGGCCAGGTGCTCCTCCAGGTCCCGCGGGAAGCCGTTCACCGCCAGGGTGGTCTCGAACACCCCGTCGCCGCGCAGCACCCCCAAGTCGTCCGGCCGCAGCAGCGGCAGGGTGGGCGGGACGAGCACTCCGTCCAGCCGCGCGACAATCTTGGACTGATCCGGCGAGGTCACGGCCATCAGGGTACGGGGTCAGAGTTTGCGCAGCCGGATCCGGGTCACCGCGTGGTCCGGCCCCTTGGTGAGCACCAGGTTCGCCCGGCCCCGGGTGGGCAGGATGTTCTCGATCAGGTTCGGCTCGTTGATCGACGACCACACCCCGGTGGCCATCGCCACCGCCTGATCGTCGGTCAGCGTGGAGAACTGGTGGAAGAACGAGTCCGGATCGGCGAAAGCGGTCTGCCGCAGGTGCAGGAACCGGTCGACGAACCAGCGGCGGATGTCGTCCACCGCGGCGTCCACGTAGATGGAGAAGTCGAAGAAGTCGGACACCGCCAACGCGCTGCGCCCCTCGTCGCCCAGCCGGGCCGGCTGCAGCACGTTCAACCCCTCCACGATCAGCACGTCCGGCTTGCGCACCACGATCCGCTCGTCGGGCAGGATGTCGTAGGTCAGGTGGTCGTACCGGGGGGCCGTGACCTCTGCGGCTCCGGACTTCACCTCGGCCACGAACCGCAGCAGCGCACGCCGGTCGTAGGACTCCGGGAAGCCCTTGCGGTGCATGATGTTCCGCTCCTCCAGCACCGCGTTGGGGTAGAGGAAACCGTCGGTGGTCACCAGTTCCACGCGCGGGGTGTCCGGCCAGCGAGCCAGCAGTTCGCGCAGCACCCGGGCGGTGGTGGACTTGCCGACCGCCACCGACCCGGCGATGCCGATGACGAACGGCGTGCGCGCGGAGCGTTCCCGCAGGAACGTGGAGGTCACGGTGTGCAGCGCGCCGACCCCCGCGACGTACAGGTTCAGTAGCCGGGATAACGGCAGGTAGGTGGTGGACACCTCGGCCAGATCGATGGGGTCCCCCAGCCCGGCCAGCCGGTCGAGTTCCGCCTCGGTCAGCGGGAGCGGGGTCGCCTCGGCCAGCGCGGCCCACTCGGCGCGGCCGAGTTCCACGTAGGGCGTGATGCCGGACGGCAGCAGGTCCGCGATGACCGTCGCGCCCGATGCCTCCGGGCGGGGCCGCACCCCCGTCGGTGACGGGACGCCGGGCGGATCCAGCGGACCGGCCAGCGCCTCCGCCGGTCCGGCGGCCGGGTTCGCGGGTTGGGGCGTCGGACCGGGTCCCGGGTCGGAGTCTGCCGCCATGACCGCTGATTCTGCCGGTCCGGCAGCGCCCTGGGGGCGCCGGGCGCTGTGACCTGTGCCGCAATGCCCCGCCCGCCGAGTCGCACCGCCGCCGACCCCGACCGCCCCGTCACCGCCCCGCGCCTACCATGGGGAGCGTGTCGTCCTCCGAACCGGACCGGGCCCCGGTTGGCCCGTCACCGCTGCTGGGCCGCCCCGGTACGGTGCCGGTCCCGACACCCGCTCCGGACGACCCGACAGCCACCCAGGAACGCCCGGCACCCACTCCGGATACCGGATTGGCCTGGCACTACGGCGATCCGCTGGGCGAACAGCGAGCCGCGCAGCGCGGTCCGGTGCTGCTGGACCGTTGGACGGCGGGCCATCTCACCGTCACCGGCCCGGACCGGCTGAGTTGGCTGCACACCCTGTGCTCCCAGCAGCTGGCCGACCTCGCGGACGGCGCGGCGACCGAGGCGCTCTGGCTGTCCCCGCAGGGTCACATCGAGCACTGGGCCGATCTGGTCGAGCTGGACGGGACGGTGCACCTGCGCACCGAGCCCGGCGCCGCCGAGCCGCTGCGCGAGTTCCTGGAGTCGATGCGGTTCTGGTCCAAGGTGCAGGTCACGGACGACACCGGGCAGTTCGCGGCGCTCAGCGTGACCGGGGTGGATGCCGACCGTGCCATCGCCGAGACGCTGCGGGTGACCGTCCCGCCCGCCGGGCACGCGGCGGCGGTGACGGGCGGGCCGGCCGCGGGCGGCCTGCTGCGCGCGCACCCGGATCGCGTCGACGTCCTGGTGCCCCGGTCCGGGTTCGCCGCGGTGGCGACCGCGCTCATCGCGGCCGGGGCCGTCCCGGCCGGCACCTGGGCCGCCGACGCGCTCCGCATCGCGGCGCGCCGCCCCCGGTTCGGAGTGGACAACGACGCGCGCACCATCCCCAACGAGACCCCCTGGCTGGCCACCGCGGTGCACCTGCACAAGGGGTGCTACCGCGGGCAGGAGACGGTCGCCCGGGTGGACAACCTCGGCCAGCCGCCCCGCCGGCTGGCGGTGCTGCACCTGGACGGCTCCGCCGATTCTTTCCCGGTGACCGGCGACCCGGTGCTGTCCGGCAACGGACGCACGGTGGGGCGGGTCGGCACCGTGGCCCAGCACTGGGAGGACGGGCCGATCGCCCTAGCGCTGGTCAAGCGCACCGTGCAGCCGGGCGTGCCGCTGCTGGCCGGTGGGGTGGACGCGGCCCTGGACCCGGACGACGCGGTGGCCGACGCCCGTCCGTTCTCGGTGGACCGCGGTGCCTTCCAGGACTTCCGGCGCCGCTGATCCACACCACGATGTCTGCCCTGCAGTAGGAACCACGACCGCCGACGAAGCCACGGGACACCCATGACCGACACCGCCCTGTCCGACGCCGTACCGCACGCCACGACCGCCGGCCTGGTGAGCATCGACGACATCCGTGCGGCCGCCCGGCGTATCGCCGGGGTCGCCGTGCGCACCCCGCTGATGCCGTCGCCGTGGCCGGGGCTGTGGCTCAAACCCGAGATGCTGCAACCGATCGGCGCGTTCAAGATCCGCGGCGCGATGAACGCCATCGCACGGCTGGACCCGGCGGTGCGGGCCCGCGGGGTGCTGGCCCACTCCTCCGGCAACCACGCCCAGGCGGTGGCCTACGCGGCCCGGGCGTTCGGCATCGAGGCGCACATCGTGATCCCGGACAACGCCCCGGCCCGCAAGATCGAGGCCACCAGGGCGCTGGGTGCCACCGTCGAACTGGTGCCGCTGGAACAGCGGTTCTCCCGGCCGGAGGAACTGGCCAGACAGACCGGCAAGGCCATGGTCCCACCGTTCGACCATCCGGACGTGATCGCCGGGCAGGGCACCATCGGGCTGGAAATCGCTGACGACATCGACTCCGGCGCAGCGGGTTTCGACGAGCCTCCGGCGGCGATCCTGGTGCCGGTCTCCGGCGGCGGGCTGATCGCCGGGGTCGCCGCCGCGGCCGCGGCGCTGCTGCCCGGGACGGCCGTCATCGGGGTGGAGCCGGAACTCGCCGGGGATGCCGCCGAGTCCTTCCGGGCCGGCGAACGCCGGGCCTGGTCGCCCGCGGACACCGCCCGCACGGTGGCCGACGGATTGCGCACTTTCAGCGTCGGCGAACTGCCGTGGCGGCACATCAGCGCCCAGGTGAGCGAGATCATCACGGTCACCGAGTCGGAGATCCTGCAGGCGACCAGGATGCTGGCCGAACAGGCGCGCCTGGTGGCCGAACCGAGCGGCGCGGTGCCGGTGGCCGCGCACCTGTTCCACTCCGATGCGCTGCCCGCCGGCCGCCGGGTGGCGGTGGTCTCCGGCGGGAACATCGACCCGGTCCTGCTCGGCCGGCTGCTGACCGGCGGCGAGGCGTGACCGTCCGGCCCCCCACCCCGCTGGCCGTCCGGGCACCGGTGACGGACAGCACGGGCAACCCCGGGCCGGTCGCGGGCACGCTGTTGTCGGTGGCACCCGCAGCCGGTCCACTGCCCCAGTTGCTGCGCACCGCGATCGACGCCGAGCAGGTCGGCGCCACCCGGATCCACCTGGCCGCCGACCAACCCGAGGTGGCCGACGCGGTGCACGCCATCCGGTCACAGACCGGCCTGGTGATCACCGCCGACCCCGGGACCGCCGCCGCCCGGCTGACCGACCCGCTGGGCCCGGACTTCACCGAGGTGCTGCTGGACGACGCCCTGGCCGGCCCGGAGATGCTGACCGCACTGGCCGGGATCGCCGCCGACCACCCTGGCGGCGCGTCGGTGTCCGGGCGCGGGCCGGCGGCGCTGCCCGTGCTGCTCGCGGCCCTGGCGGTGGGCCTGCACCTGCGGGTGGGCACGGCCGACGCCCCAGCGGTCCCCGCGGCCACCGGACTGGCCGGTGCCCCCCGCGACGACATCGCCCTGGTGGCCAGGGCCGCCGGACTGGCCAGGATCGCCGGGCGGCCGCCGCTGCCCCGGCCCGCCGCCCTGGCCGTGCTCGGCCTGTCCTGACCCGCCCGCGACGGGCACCCCGTCACCGCCGTCCAGCCGCCTCGACCCCAGGAGCCGCCGTGTCCGCCCTTCCCGTGCCGCTGGTCCGGGTCGTCCGCTCCGGCTTCACCGAGTGTGTGCACCACGGCAGCCTGGTGATCACCGGGCCGGACGGTGCGGTGCGGCTGGCGGTCGGTGACGTCACCGCACCGGTGTTCCCCCGGTCGTCCAACAAACCGTTCCAGGCCGCCACGGTGCTGGCGGCAGGTGCCCCGCTGGCCGGCGAGACACTGGCGCTGGCCGCCGCCTCGCACTCCGGCGAGCCGGGGCACGTCGAGCTGGTGCTGCGCATGCTGTCCGATGCCGGGCTGACCGAGGACGACCTGGGCTGCCCGCCCGACCTGCCGCTGGACGCCGCCGCCCGCACCGCGGCGATCGCCGCCGGGCAGCCGCCGGCCCGGCGCTACATGAACTGTTCGGGCAAGCACGCCGCGATGCTGACCGCCTGCGTCGCCGCCGGCTGGGACACCGCGAGCTACCTGGACCCGGCGCACCCGCTGCAGCGGCGGATCGCAGCCCGGATCGCGGACCTGGCCGGCCAGCGCCCCGCAGCGGTCGGAGTGGACGGCTGTGGCGCCCCGCTGTTCGCGCTGTCGCTGACCGCGTTGGCCCGGGCGTTCGGGCGGGTGAACGCGGCGCCGCCGGACAGCCCGGAGGGCCGGGTGGCCGCGGCCATGCGGGCGCACCCGTGGATGGTGGCCGGCACCGGACGCGACGACACCCGGCTGATGAGCGCGCACCCCGGGCTGCTGGTGAAGGGCGGGGCGGAGGGCGTGCACTGTGCTGCGCTGGCGGACGGCACGGCCGTCGCAATGAAGATCGCCGACGGGGCGGCGCGGGCCCGGATGCCGGTGCTCACCGCTGCGTTGCGGTCGCTGGGCCTGGCCTCGTCCGCGTTGGACGGGCTGGCCGGCGAGCCGGTGCTGGGCGGTGGACGGCCGGTGGGAGCGGTCGAGCTGATCGCCGGGGCGCTGGTCTAGCCCACCCCGGTCGGCACCGGCCCGGCCGGGCGCGCGAGGTCACCGGAAGCGGCCACTGGAATGCGGCGCCCACTGGGTCGATGCCGCCGGACGCAGCCGCGCCGGGCGCAACGCAGTGGGAGCCAGCTGCCCGACCCTGTACTCTGGATGTCACGACACACTCATGACTCCGGGGCCGCCGCGTGCCGGCCGCCCCGCTGGTATGCGCAAGGGGGTCCGCCATGGGGCGCGGCCGTCAGAAGGCGAAGCAGACCAAGGTCGCTCGCGAGCTGAAGTACCACACCGCGTCGATCGACGTCACGGCCTTGCAGCGCGAGCTGTCCGGCGGACTCGACGCGCAGGACTTCGACGACCGATACAGCGACCGGTCCGGCGCCGACAGCGACGACGACGATCCATACGCCGCGTACGCGGACGAGGACGAGGACGAGGCCAGCGACTATGCCTCGCAGTCCCGCCGCCGCTGAATCCCCTTCGCACCTCCCGCACATGGTTCGCCCCGAAGGATGACGGGTAGGCCGTGCTGACCGGCACTGTGCCGGTTCGCCCGTGAACCGCTACGGGCGTCAGCACGGAGGTGACGCGATGCGCGAGCACGATCTTCCCCCGAGCGTGCCGACCACCCCATCGGGTCCCGGCCGGGGTGAACCGCCGGACCGCACGTCCCCGTTCGCCACCGTCGGGCCGACGGATCCCGATGCGGGCGAGACCGGCCTGCCCGGCTCCGAGCCAGCGCCGCCGAAGCCCGGACCCGGTCCGGACCCGGTACCTCCACAGCCGGAGCCCACGCCCCAGCCGCCGGTACCCGACCCCGGTCCGGGCCCGACCGTCCCGCCGTCCCCGGAGCCGCCGGACGCGCAGGGCGGCCCCGGCACGTCCGGGACGCCTGGTCCGGGATGGGGTCAGTCCGGCTCCGCGAGCCAGGGTGCCCAGCCGGCACCGTCGGGCCCGCCCGGACCGGGACCCGATCCGGGCGACCCGGACTATCCGCTGCCTCCGCTGCAACAGACCACCCGGCCGGCACCCGGCATCCAGGCGGACGTGGACGCCGCCGGCGAACCGGTGCACACCTACCCCTACGACCCGGACACCCCTTTGGACCAGAGGCTGGGTGCGCCCCCGCGGCGGTAGCGTTGCGGGCACACTTGTCGGATGACCACCGAGGGCCTGGACGCCGACCGGCTCGGTGAGCTGTGGGACTTCGGCGACCCGGCTGCCTCCGAGCGCCGGTTCCGCGGGGAACTCGTCACCGCCGCTGACCGCACCGCCGCGGCCGAGTTGCGCACCCAACTGGCCAGGTCGCTCGGCCTGCAGTGCCGGTTCGAGGAGGCCGACCGGGTGCTCGACCAGATCGACCCGGCCGCGCACCCGCCGGTGGTCGGCGTGCGGTGCCACCTGGAGCGCGGCCGGCTGCGCAACTCCTCCGGCGACCCGGCCGCCGCGGTGCCGCTGTTCCGCGCCGCATGGGAGCAGGCGCGGTCCGCCGACGCCGATTTCCTGGCCGTGGACGCCGCGCACATGCTGGCGATCGCGGACCAGGAGCGGGCCGAGGAGTGGACCGGCCGGGGCCTGGAGATCGTGGCGGACAGCGCCGACCCGCGGTGCGCCCGGTGGGCCGGTTCGCTGCACAACAACCTCGGCTGGCACCGGCACGACACCGGCGACTACCCGCGGGCGCTGGCCGAGTTCGAGGCTGCGCTGGCCGCATACCGCGCCTCCGGCACCGCCGAGCAGGTCAGGATCGCACGCTGGTCGGTGGCCCGCTGCCTGCGCTCGCTGGGCCGGCTGGACGAGGCGCTGGCCATCCAGACCGAACTGGCGGCCGGGCCCTCCGACGGGTACGTGGACCAGGAACTCGGCGAGCTGCTGGAGGCGCTCGGCCGGCCGGAGGAGGCCGCTGTGCACCGGGCTGCCGCGGCCCGGAAGCTGGGTTCCGCCGGGGCCCAGTAGTGCCCTGGCAATGGCCCGGCAGGCGCCTCCGGGTCCCTGCCGCTCCGCCCTGCCGGCCCGCCGGCCGCTCAGTCCTACCGACCCGCCGACCGCACTTGCCGGCTCGCGGCTAGAACCGCAGGTGGTCGCCGGTGAGCACGGCCCGCGGTGCGCCGCCGACGCCGCCGTCCGCCGACGCGCCGGCCGCCGGCTCCACGGTGCCCAGCACGAAGGACGGCAGGTGCCGGGCGGTCAGCACGGCCATCGCCCGGTCGGCCTCCTCCGGGGAGACCACGGCCACCATGCCGATGCCCATGTTGAAGGCCCGCTCCATCTCCTCGCGGGCGATCCGGCCGCGGGCGGCGATGTAGCCGAACACCGGCGGCGGAGTCCACACCCGCCGGTCCAACTGGGCAGTCAGCCCGGGCGGGATCACCCGGGACAGGTTGCCCACCAGCCCGCCGCCGGTGATGTGCGCGAACGCGTGCACGTCCGCCTCCCGGGTCAGCGCCAGGCAGTCCAGCGCGTAGATCCGGCACGGCTCGAGCAGCTCCTCGCCCAGGCTCCGGCCGAACTCCTCCACGTGCCCGTCCAGCGGCAGCCGGCAGATGTCCAGCAGCACGTGCCGCACCAGCGAGAACCCGTTGGAGTGCACCCCGGCGGAGGCCATGCCGATGACCACGTCGCCGGCCCGCACCCGGTCCGGGCCGAGGATGTCGTCGGCCTCCACCACGCCGACCGCGGTAGCTGCCAGGTCGTAGTCATCGGGATCCATCAACCCCGGGTGCTCGGCGGTCTCGCCGCCGACCAGCGAGCAGCCGGACCGCACGCATCCCTCGGCGATGCCCGCCACGATGGTGGCGATCTTGTTCGGATCGAGCTTGCCGCAGGCGATGTAGTCCTGCACGAACAGCGGCTCCGCCCCGCACACCACCAGGTCGTCCACCACCATGGCGACCAGGTCGATGCCGATGGTGTTGTGCACGTCCATGGCCTGCGCGATGGCCGACTTGGTGCCCACCCCGTCGGAGGCCGAGGCCAGCACCGGCTGACGGAACCGTTCCACGGGCAGCCGGAACAGCGAGGCGAATCCGCCGATGCCGCCCATCACCTCGGGCCGGGCGGTCTTCTCGGTGTAGGGCTTGATCATCCCCACCGCCGCCTCGCCGGCCGCGATGGAGACGCCCGACCCCTCGTAGGTGGCGCCGGAGCCGATCGGGTGGTGCAACGTCATCGGTCGCTCACCGCCCGGTTCGGCCTTGGCCCCGGTCGAGTGGCAGGGGTCATGGGCATGCGGTACCTCGTCTCGTATCAGGGTCGATGCAGGGCATCGGACGCGCCGTAGGTGGCGCTGCGGTGCGGGGCGGTCGGCCCGGACGCCATCGCGTCGGCTTCGCGCTGTGCGGCCGGCTCCACCGATCGGGCGATGCCTTCCAACACGTGTTTACCCACCTGGTCCGGAATCGGTATCGGGTAGTCACCGGTGAAGCAGGCGGTGCACAGCCGGGTCCGCGGCTGCTCCGAGGCCGCCACCAGGTCGGCCAACGACACGTGCGCCAAGGTGTCGGCGCCGATCGAGCGGCGCACCGATTCGGTGTCGCCGGCGTTGGCCACCAGTTCGGCGCGGGACGGGAAGTCGATGCCGTAGAAACAGGGCCAGCGCACCGGCGGGGACGCGATGCGCACGTGCACCTCGATGGCGCCCGCCTCCCGCAGCATCCGCACCAGTGCGCGCTGGGTGTTGCCGCGCACGATGGAGTCGTCCACCACCACCAGGCGCTTGCCGCGGATGACGTCACGCAGCGGGTTCAGCTTCAGCCGGATGCCCAGCTGCCGGATGGTCTGGGACGGCTGGATGAAGGTGCGCCCCACGTAGGCGTTCTTCACCAGGCCCTGGCCGTAGGGGATCCCGGAGGCGGCGGCGTAGCCGATCGCGGCCGGCGTGCCGGAGTCCGGCGTCGGGATCACCATGTCGGCGTCCACCGGTTCCACCCCGGCCAGCCGGCGTCCGATCTCCACCCGGGTGGCGTACACGCTGCGCCCGGCGATAGCGGTGTCCGGCCGCGCCAGGTAGACGAACTCGAACAGGCAGCCCTTGGGCTCCGGCGGGGCGAACCGCGAGCTGCGCAGCCCGTCGTCGTCGATGGCCAGCAACTCCCCCGGCTCCACCTCGCGGACGAACGACGCCCCCACGATGTCCAGCGCCGCGGTCTCCGAGGCGATCACCCAGCCGCGCTCCAGGCGGCCAAGTACCAGCGGCCGCACCCCGTGCCGGTCCCGAGCCGCGTACAGCGTGTTCTCGTCGCAGAACACCAGGCAGAAGGCGCCGGACAGGCTGGGCAGCAGCGTCATCGCGGCCTCCGCCAGCCCGGTGTCGGTGGCGGCGCCGGCCAGCAGCCGGGTGATCACATCCGAGTCGGTGGTCGCGGCGGGCCGCCGGGAGGCGGCGCCCGGGGACGGGATGCGGCCGGCCAACTCGGCGGCGTTGACCAGGTTCCCGTTGTGCCCCAGGGCGATCCCGGTGCCCACCGAGGTGGTGCCGAAGGTGGGCTGGGCGTTCTCCCAGGTGGTCGCCCCGGTGGTGGAGTACCGGGTGTGGCCGATCGCGATGTGGCCGTGCAGGCTGGACAGGCTCTGCTCGTCGAACACCTGGGAGACCAGCCCGAGGTCCTTGAACACCACGATCTGGGCGCCGTCGGACACCGCGATGCCGGCCGCCTCCTGGCCGCGGTGCTGCAGTGCGTACAACCCGTAGTAGGTCAGCTTGGCGACGTCCTCGCCGGGGGCGAACACCCCGAACACACCGCATTCCTCGCGGGGGGCGGGCTCGTCGGCCGTCCAGGACGGCGCGGGGGTCGGTACTGCCGGGTCCACGCCGACGGTCGCCGGGTCGGCGGCGGCCGGCGGGTCCGTTACCGGATGGTCCATGACCGGCTCGTCAGCTTCCGGCTGCGCACGTGTCCCAAGCCCCTTTGCAGGTGGATTCTGCCGGTGCCTCACTCTACCGCCTGGCCGGCGGTTCGCAGCCCGGCCGGACGGCGCGGTGGTGACGCATGACACGGTCCGGTAGACCGCCCGCACCGCCAGGCACTGCCGCAGGTGCGCCCGGGTGTCCGCGGACAGCGCCTCGGCCAGCTGCCGGTCCGTGCTGGCCGACACGATGAAGTACAACGCGGAGAACACCCCGAGGAACATGGCGACCCGTACGTGCTCGGCCGTCAGCGTGTACCGGTGCTCGCCCACGGTGAACTGCCACCAGACGTCGGCCGGCCCGCCCGACCATGCGGCGGTGACGGTGGCGTCGACCACCAGCACCCCGAAAACCAGGAAGAACGCGGTCACCGCCAGGCCCACGGTGGCGGCCACCAGCGCCCGCCCCAGGGCCCCGACCAGGCGCAGGTTCAGCCGTTCGGACAGGCCCAGCAGTAGCGGCTCCGTCACCGCCGCAGGGTGCACCGCTGTGCCGAGCAGCACCTGTGGCAACGCCGCCCGCACCTGGTCGGTGTCGTGGAATCCGGCGTAGTCGTCGTCGGCCGGGCGCAGCAGTGGCAGCAGCCCGAGCACCACCACCAGCAGCGTGGCCAGCACCAGCGGAGTCCCGGTGAGCCGGCCGATGGACTGCCAGGTCTCCGCCGACAGGAAGGTGAACACCACCGCGACCAGCAGCACCGGCAGCACCCGCAGCATCCCGGCCCCGCTGCGCCACGCGGTGCGGGCGAACCAGCGCAGGGCGAACAGCGCGATCTCGACCAGGCCGACCACCGCGCCGAGGTAACCCAGCAGCACCGCGCCGACGATCAGCCCGGCCTGCGCCCACACCGAACGGAAGATGGCGCCGTACCCGGCCACGATCGTGGCGACCAGCACGGTGCCGGCCACCCCGACCGCCACCGCCAGCACCGCGGGCCAGCGGCGCAGCACGGCGGCCGGCCGGGCGTGGCCGAGCACGAACGCCGGCACCCCGGAGCCACGCAGCCAGCGCTCGATCAGCGCGACCCGATCGGGCCCGGTCGCGCGCTCGCCGGCGACGGCATCCCGCCGGCCCGGGCCCGCGGGTCCGCGCGCCATGGGTCAGGCACCGCCGCCGGCGCCGGGACGGCCGTCGTCGGCAGCCGCGCCGTCCCCGGGCGTCGGGCCGCCGGTCAGCGGCAGCACGGCGGACAGGTCGGCCCGGGTGCCGCTGGCCCGCACCGACCCGTCGGCCAGGGCGTCGCGCCAGGCGAGGCGCCCGGACACCAGGGCCAGCCAGCTGGCCGGGTCGGATTCCACCACGTTGGGCGGCGTGCCGCGGGTGTGGCGGGGCCCGGCGAAGGCCTGCACCGCGCCGTACGGTGGCACCCGGATCTCCACCGACCTGCCGGGGTTCCGCTGCGCGATGATCGCCAGGGTGACCCGCACGGCGTCCGGCACGTCCTCGGCGGCGGGCCGCTGCGCCGCCGCGACGTCCAGGGCACGGCGCAACTGCTCATCGGTGACGGCGCGCCGGGGCACGCCTGGACCCTATCGGGACGCCCAGTGCGGGGGGCGATGCACCGCCGCGGGCAGCACCGTCCGGGTGTCGCCGCGGGCCCCATGCACTTGCATGGTGGTGGCGTACAGGCACCCGGACAGGTCCGCTCCGGACAGGTCGGCCCCGCGCAGCTCCGCCGCCAACAGGTCCGCGCCCCGCAGGTCCGCGCCCCGCAGGTCCGCGCCGCTCAGGTCGGCCCGGCTCAGGTCGGCCCCGCGCAGGTCCGCACCGGCCAGGTGGGCGCCGCTCAGGTCGGCGCCGTGGTGGTCCTGGCGCGGGCCGGAGCACCGCTGACGCGCCCGGGCGGACACCGACTGCAGGGTCTGCTCGACGGCGCGCCGGTGCTCGCCGGTCGCCAGCCGGCCGAGTTCGGCGCCGTCCAGCGCGGCCATCCGCTCGGTTGCCGAGGTCAACTCCGCGACCGCCCGGCGGTCGGCGTCGTCGGCGGCCGCCTGCGCCGCATCGGCCAGGTACCACAGCAGTCCGTGCAACTCCTCCAGCACGGTGAACGCCGCGACCATCGCATCGGCCACCTCGGGGCCGTGCACATCCTGTCCGGGGAACTTCTCCTGCACGACCCGCTGCCCGGCGCCCAGGCAGTCGTACACCGTGCATCCGGCGAACCCCAGGGACCGCAGCCGGTCGTGGATCCCGCAGCGGAAGTCCGCCAGCAGGTTGGGACACGGCGTGCGCGGCGCCTTGTCCATCGCGAAGTCGGCTGACCGGCTGAATCCGAAGATCGTGCAGCACAGCCCGATGCACCGGCTGCAGTCCGCGCGCAACTCCCGCCGGGGGTCGTCGTCGCGCCGGGGATCTTCGTCTCCCCGGGGATGGTTGTCCCGCCGGGCGGAGGCGGCCGCGGCAACGTGGTCGGTCACCCTCCGCACGCTACCCATCGGCCGGGTCGGTGCAAGACTGCCCGGGTGCCCGGCAAGCCGGCGACGAAGGGAGCCACGACATGACGGACCGAGAGCAGATGCTGCTGGCGGTGGGCTGCTACTCCCCCGACGACGCGGCCGGGGATGCGCCGCCGGCCCTGTCCACCTGGTGGTGGGACGGGACCGGTCCCGCGATCCGCCCGGCCGGGTCCGCGTCGGTGACCTCCGCGTCGTTCGTCTGCTGGCATCCCACGCTGCCGGTGCTGTACGCGGTGTCGGAGGTGGACGAGGGCTCGCTGGACGCGTTCCGGGTGGCCGAGGACGGCAGCCTGGAACCCGCCGGGCGGTTACCCACCGGCGGTTCCCACCCCTGCTGGGTGACGACCGACCCCAGCGCCTCGATGCTGCTCATCGCCAACTACGCCTCCGGCAGCCTGGCGGTACTGGCACTGGACCGGGCGGGCCTGCCCGTCGGGCCGCCCACGGTCGTGCAACACCACGGATCGGGTCCACGGTCCGACCGCCAGGAGGGCCCGCACGTGCACCAGGCGGTGCCGACCGCGGACGGCCATGTGCTGGTGACCGACCTGGGCACCGACACGGTCACGGTGTACCGGATCGATGCGGGCGACGGGCCGGCAGCATCGCCGTCGGTGCGCCCGGTGCAGACCGTCGCCATGCCGCCCGGATCCGGCCCCCGGCACATCACCCTGGCGGCCGGCGGATCGGTCGGGTACGTCAGCGGCGAGTTGGACGGCACGGTGACGGTGATCCGGCGGGACGCCGGCGGATGGGCAGCGGGCGAGCAGCTGCCGTGCTCGGAGATCGGCGGTTCCCAGCCGTCGCATCTCCAGCTGGTGGACGGCGACCGCTGGCTGCTGGTCGCCAACCGCGGCCCCGACACCCTCGCGGTGCTGGACGTCGCGGCCGGGCTGACCATCCGGCAGGAGGTGTCCACCGGCCGGTGGCCCCGGCACTTCGTGCCGGCCGGGGACCGGGTGCTGCTGGCCTGTCAGCAGGGCAATGCGGTGGACCTGTTGGCCCTGGACGCCGCGGCCGGATCGCTCACTCCGCTGGGTTCGGTGACGACCCCGGCGGGCAGCGGGCCCGCGGCGGAACCGTCGACCCGGCCGGGTTCGGCGACCGCGCCACCCGGTTCACCGTTCGTGACGCCGGCCTGCCTGGCGATCCGCCCGGACCTTCGGGGGCGGTGACGGGCTAGCGGGACCGCTCCCGCCGCTTGGACAGCACGCCGACCACGATGGCCACCACAACCAGCCCGAACAGGTACAGCCACACCAGGCCGGGCAGGAAATAGCCCTCGGACGTGGTCAGGTCGGTGGAGCCGTTCTTTCGGGATTGGTAATCGCCCATCTCCAGGATCATCCCGGCCGCGGTCAGCCAACCGATGGTGACGGCCAGCCAGCGCACCCCGCTGCGCACCAGCAGCCACCCGGCCGCCAGCCACACCACCGCCGCCGCGAAGTCCAGCACCACCTGGAACGTGGTCAGCTTGCCCATCCCGATCACGGCGGTCACCACCATCACGACGGCCATCGCCACGCAGATCACGGCCGCGGCGCGCTGCCGCCCGGTACCGGGCGCGCCCGTCCGCGGCGCGACACCCGCGTCGGGCGTCTGGGCGCGGGCGGCCTCGATCGCTTCGCGAGTGGCCCCGTGCGAGGCGCCGGGAGCGACCGTGTCGCCCGCCCGCGGCGTGCTGCCGGTGCTGCCCGCGGCGCCGCTGGTGGTGCCGGCCTCGCCGGCCTCGTGCTGACCCGCCATGGTCCCTCCCGGCAGTCCTGGGCTGGCCCGAGTGTGCCACGGATGGCCCAGCGCACCGCACGCACCGCCCGGGCGAGCCGCTCGTCAACCGAACAGCGCGGGCAGCGTGCCCTCCCACGCGGTGCGCAGTTCCGGCAGCGCCAGCCGGGCGACGCCGTCGATGTCCAGGTGCCGGCCGTCCCGGCGTCCCTCGCCCAGCACCAGCCACGGCTGGGACAGCCGGTCGCACAACACGGTGAACTCGTCGAGCGCCGCGGGCGGCACCGCCAGCAGCACCCGCGCCGCCGACTCGGAGAACAGCTGCACGAACGGGTCGACGCCGTCGGGCAGCGTCACCACCGCCCCACTCCGGCTGATCAGGCACATCTCCACCAGCGCCTGCGCCAGGCCACCCTCGGACAGGTCGTGCGCGGCAGAGACCAGCCGGGCGCGGGCGGCCTGCGACATCACCTCGCCCAGCCGTCGCTCGGCCGCCAGGTCCACGGCGGGCGGCCGCCCGCCCAGGTGTCCGTGCACCACCCGTGCCCATTCCGAGCCGTCCAGCTCCTCGCGGGTGGTGCCGAGCAACACCAGCGTGGGATCCGGCTCCGTACCGGCTCCGCCGAACGACGGCCCGATCCGGGTCCGCACGTCGTCGAGCACGCCGAGCACGCCGACCACCGGCGTGGGCAGGATGGCATCCGAGCCGGTCTGGTTGTAGAAGCTGACGTTCCCGCCGGTGACGGGGATCCCGAGTTCCACGCAGCCGTCGGCCAGCCCCTGCACCGCCTGCTGGAACTGCCACATGACGCCGGGATCCTCCGGGGAGCCGAAGTTCAGGCAGTCCGTCACCGCCACCGGGGTCGCCCCGCAGGTCACCACGTTCCGGTAGGCCTCGGCCAGCGCGAGTTGCGCACCTGCGTACGGGTCCAGGGCGGTGTACCGGCCGTTGCAGTCGCTGGCCATGGCCAGGCCGAGCCAGGAATCGTCGGACACCCGCACCAGGCCGGCATCGGCCGGCTGTGCCAGCACCGTGTTGCCGCGTACGTACCGGTCGTACTGATCGGTGATCCAGGCCCGCGAGCACAGGTTCTGCGAGCCGGCCATCCGCACGATCAGCGGCCCGAGGTCGCCGGCGGACGGCCGGGGCAGCCTTGCGGAGGTGTCGGCCTGCAGCGCGTCCTGGGTAGCCGGGCGCTGGATCGGCCGCCGGTACACCGGGCCTTCATGCGCCACGGTGCGCGGCGGCACGTCCACCACCACCTGGCCGCGGTGGCTGATCACCAGCCGCCCGCCGTCGGTCACCTCGCCGATCACCACGGCGGGCACCTCCCAACGCTGGCAGACCGCCAGGAAGGCATCCACGTGCCGCGGCTGCACCACCGCGCACATCCGTTCCTGCGACTCGCTGGACAGGATCTCGGCGGCCGACATGCCCTCGGCCCGCAGCGGCACCGCGTCCAGGTCGATGGCCATGCCGCCGTCGCCCGCGGAGGCGAGTTCGGAGGTGGCGCAGGACAGGCCGGCGCCGCCCAGGTCCTGGATGCCCTCCACCAGGCCGGCCGTGAACAGCTCCAGGGTGCACTCGATGAGCACCTTCTCCGCGAACGGGTCGCCGACCTGCACGCTGGGCAGTTTCGCCCGCGCGGCGGTCCCCCCGGACTTCGCGGGTTTGATGCTGCCCTTTTCGCCCTCCGGGCCCGAAAACGCAGTATCAAACCCGCGAACATCGTCGTCGAACGTGGCGGAGGCCAGCACCGACACGCCGCCGATGCCGTCCCGGCCGGTCCGGGACCCGTACAGGATCACCTTGTTGCCCAGGCCGGAGGCGTGCGCGGTGTACATGTCCGCCGCGCGCAGCACGCCGATGCAGCCGGCGTTCACCAGCGGGTTGCCGGCGTAGGACGGGTCGAACACCGTCTCCCCGCCGATGTTGGCCAGTCCCAGGCAGTTCCCGTAGCCGGAGATGCCCGCGACCACCCCGGGGACCACGCGCGCCGAGTCGGCGGCGTCGGCCGGCCCGAACCGCAGCTGGTCGGTGACGGCCAGCGGCCGCGCCCCCATCGCCAGGATGTCCCGCACGATCCCGCCGACCCCGGTGGCGGCGCCCTGGTACGGCTCGACGTAGGAGGGGTGGTTGTGCGACTCGATCTTGAAGGTGGCCGCCCACCCGTCACCGATGTCCACCACTCCGGCGTTCTCGCCGATCCCGGCCAGCATGCGGCGGCGCATCGCCTCGGTGGTGGTCTCGCCGAAGTACGCCAGGTGCACCTTGGACGACTTGTACGAACAGTGCTCGGACCACATCACCGAGTACATGGCCAGTTCCGCCTCGGTGGGCCGACGGCCCAGGATCTCCTGGATCCGGGCGTACTCCTCGTCCCGCAGGCCCAGCTCGGCGTACGGCTGCACCTGGTCCGAAGTGGCGGCCGCCCGCTGCACGGTGTCCAGCGCGAGGTCGGCGGCGGCTGCCGTCACGCCGCCACTCCCACCGCGTCCAGCAGTGAGGTGAACAGGCCAAGCCCGTGGTCGGAGGGCCCGGTCAGCGGGTCGATGGCGTGCTCCGGGTGCGGCATCAGCCCCGCGACCCGGCCGTCCGCCGAGCACACGCCCGCGATGTCCCGCAGGGATCCGTTCGGGTTGCCGCCCTGCCGCAGGTCCGCGGCGGCTTCCCCGTCACCGCCGCCGTCGCCGTAGCGGAACAGCACCCTGCCCTCGGCCTCCAGCGCATCCAGCTCCGGCCGGGGCGCGACGTAGCGGCCCTCGGCGTGCTTGAGCGGAACCAGGATCTGCTGGCCGCGGGCGTATCTGCCGGTCCAGGCCGTCGCGGTGTTCTCCACCCGCAGCCACTGGTCCCGGCAGACGAAGGTGAGGCCGGCGTTGCGCATCAGCGCCCCGGGCAGCAGGCCGGCCTCGCACAGCACCTGGAAACCGTTGCAGATACCCAGCACCGGCATCCCGCGGCGGGCCGCGTCGATCACCGAGCGCATCACCGGGGCCTGCGCGGCGATGGCACCGGCCCGCAGGTAGTCGCCGTAGGAGAACCCCCCGGGCACGATCACCGCGTCCACCCCGCGCAGGTCCTCGTCGGCGTGCCACAGCGACACCCCCTCGGCGCCACTCATCCGCACCGCGCGCGAGGCGTCCACGTCGTCCAGGCTGCCGGGGAAGGTGACGACGCCCACCCGCGGGCTCACCGGGTCGCCTCCCCGGCGGGCTGGTCCGCGGCGTCCGCGGCGTCCGTGTCGTCGGTGTCGTCGGTGGGCAGCCGGCGGATCGTCCAGTCCTCGATCACCGGATTGGCCAGCACCGACCCGGCCACGGCGGTCAACTCCTCGTCGGTGACGGAGTCGTCCACCTCGAGGTCGAAGTGCTTGCCGGCCCGCACCGACCGGATGCCGGGGTGCCCGGCGCGGGACAGCGCCGCCAGGATGGCCTTGCCCTGCGGGTCCAGGATCTCGGGTTTGATGACGACGTCCACTGCCACGCGGGCCACGGCGTGCTCCTGTCGCTGGTACGGGGGGCCGGTGCCAGCCTACCGACGGCGGACCCGCCGCCCGCGCGGAGGATGATCGCGGCCGAGGGCGTGCCGGTCCTCCGCCGGCGCCCGGCGAACCCGTTGGACAAGGAGCCCGTCCCATGCAGATCCGCAAGTTCCGCCACTCCTGCCTGCTGGTGTCCGATGGCGACGCCCGCGTGCTGATCGATCCGGGCATCTTCGCCACCGGCGTGGATGCGCTGACCGACCTGACCGCGGTGCTGATCACCCACGCCCACCAGGACCACCTGGACCCGCAGGCGCTCGGCCGGGTGCTGGCGGCCAACCCGCAGGCGACGGTGTACGCCGACGGCGGCAGCGCGGCCCAGCTGAGCGAGTCGGGCACCGCGGTGACGGAGGTCCGGCCCGGCGACGTGCTGGACGTCGGCACCCGGGTGCAGGTGTCCGGCGGAGAGCACGCCGTGATCCACGCCGACATCCCGACCGTGCCCAACGTCTGCTATCTGGTGGGCGGGCGGCTCTACCACCCGGGCGACTCCCTGGTGCCGCCGGCCGAGCCGGTCGAGGTGCTGGCGGTGCCGGTCGCCGCGCCGTGGATGGCGGCGAAGGAGGGGGTGGACTTCCTCCGGGCGGTGGCGCCCGCACGGGCGCTGCCCATCCACGAGCAGGTGCTGTCCTCCACCGCCATGGCCTACCGGCTGCTGTCCACCCTCGCCCCGCAGGGCACGCAGTGGGTGGACATCGACGACGGGTCGGTGCTCGACATCTGAGCGGCGGTCGGGTCGGACCCGACCCGCCGGTCCGCCGCCGTGCCAGGGGGCTCGGCCGCCGACCGTCCGTTAGCCGCCCGAATCGTGCCGGATTCCGCCTCGCTGTCCGGGCGCGTTCTGTGCATTCCCCGGATGTCCTTGCGCATCACGCAATCGGACGGGCACGATCGGCGTCCCCGGCAGGGCCGTTTCGCCGCCCGCCGGCGTACAACCGAAGACGACAGCGGCCGTGCGACTCGACCGCAGGAGGTTTGCCGTGGCTGCAGAACGCCTGTCCCGCACGCCGCGCGGTGGCACCGCGGATGTCCCGTCCGCCCGCTCGGGGGACCGCTCCACTGCGGCTCCGGACCGGCCGGACCCACGGGTGATCGTCCGGCTGATCACCGGCAGTTCGCTGATGCTGTTCCTGGAACTGGCGCTGATCCGCTGGCTCGGATCGAATGTTGTCCACCTGTCGTACTTCTCGAACTTCGTGCTGCTGGGCTCGTTCCTGGGCATCGGGCTGGGTTTTCTGATCTCCCGGCGCCGCTGGTCGATCCTGCCCGTCACGCCGGTGATCCTGGTCGCCCTGGTGGTGGCGGTGACGGTGTGGCCGGTCACCATCAACCGGGCCGGCGACAAGATCATCTACTTCACCTCGCTGGACACCTCAGGACCGCCGGCCTGGCTGGTGCTGCCGCTGATCTTCATCGCGGTCGCCGCCGTGCTGGCCGGCCCGGCGGAAGTGGTGGGCCGGTGCTTCGCCCTGCTGCGGCCGCTGACCGCCTACCGGTATGACCTGATCGGGTCGCTGATCGGCATCGTGTCGTTCTCCGTGCTGTCCTTCCTGCGCGCCCCGTCGGTGGTCTGGGGGGTGCTGGTGGCCGGCGCCTTCATCGCGCTGATCGGCGGCTGGCGGCGCATCCTGCCCGCCCTGGCCGGGGCCGGCATGGTCGCCGTGCTGCTGCTGGAGACGCTGGCCCCGGGCATCACCTGGTCGCCCTACTACAAGGTCAAGACGGTGTCGTTCAGCAGCGACGGGGCCCCGCTGGTGGACATCTCGGTGAACGGGATCCCGCACCAGCTGATGGCGCCGGCGACCTGGAAACTGACCAAGGAGCCGGCGCACGGCCAGTACGCCGCGCCGTACCTGCGCGCGCCGGACAACCCGCTGGACAACGTGCTGATCGTGGGTGCGGGATCCGGTTCGGACGTGGCGATCGCGCTGTCCAACGGCGCCAAGCACATCGACGCGGTGGACATCGATCCGCGAATGCTGCAGATCGGCCAGGAACTCAACCCCGATCACGCCTATGCCGACCCGCGAGTGAGCGTGCACGTCAACGACGGCCGGGCGTTCCTGGAGACCACGGACACCAAGTACGACCTGATCCTATTCGCCCTGCCGGACTCACTGGCGCTGGTCAACGGCGCCTCGCAGATCCGACTGGAGTCGTTCCTGTTCACCCTGGAGGCGGTGCAGTCCGCGCGGGCGCATCTCAAGCCGGACGGCGCGTTCGCGATGTACAACTACTACCGCGACGACTGGCTGATCGACCGGCTGGCCGGCACCGTGCAGCAGGCATTCGGCCACACCCCGTGCGTCGACGAGTTCGGCGGTGCGCAGGCCACCATCACCGCCGCGGTCGACCCGGCGAACCAGGCGTGCGCCTCGCAGTACCAGCCGAAGGGCGAGGTGATCGCTCCGGCGACCGACGACCGGCCCTTCCTGTACTTCGAGGGCGGCATGATCCCGGCGCTGTACCTGTGGACGCTCGGCGGGATCCTGTTGATCTCGCTGATCGCGGTGCGGGTGCTCGGCGGGCCGATGCGGTCCATGAAGCCGTATGCCGACCTGTTCTTCATGGGCTCGGCATTCCTGTTGCTGGAGACCAAGAACGTCGCGACCTTCGCGCTGCTGTTCGGCACCACCTGGTTCGTCAACGCCCTGGTGTTCGCCGGGGTGCTGGTGATCGTGCTGGCCGCGGTGGAGACGACCCGGCGGTTCCGCACGCCACCACTACCGGTGGTGTTCATCGGAATCGCGTTGGCCCTGCTGCTGACCTGGATCGTGAAGCCGGACTGGTTGCTCACGCTGCCGGTGGTGCCGCGCGCGCTGGTGGCGATCGTGCTGGCGTTCCTGCCGATCTACCTGGCCAACGTGGCCTTCTCCAAGCGGTTCGCCGATTCCGGCGATTCCCGGTCGGCGTTCGCGGCCAACCTGCTCGGGGCGATCGTGGGCGGCTGCCTGGAGTACGCGGCACTGCTGACCGGCTACCGCAACCTGCTGATCGTGGTGGCCGCGCTGTACCTGTTGGCATTCCTGCTGACCCCGCGGGCGGCCAGGGCGCTGACCTCGGCGTAGCGCCGCGGCGGGCACGCGGACATCCCGGTGGCTGGCATCGGCTACTCCACGCGTGCGTACCCGGGTGTCGGCGGCGCGCGGCGAGCCGGAGTACACCACGCCTCGGCGATGCGCCCGTCGCGGCGCCGCCGCTCGACCGCCGGGACGGCGCCGCCGCCGCGGGCCCGCCCCGCCGGGTGGCAGGGCATCACGCCTCGCGCCGCACCTGATCGACCGGGACGTCCTCGCGCAGCCCGCGCCAGGCCGGTTGCCGCAACCGGCCGTCCCGGGTGATCTCCGAGTACGTCACCTCGCCGACCAGCGAGGGGGTGACCCACACGGCGTCCCGCGCATCAACCGCCGGCACCGTGCCGGCCACCGGAGATGTCTTGCGGCGCAATGGTTGTAACTTGGCGCGCAACTGGTCCAGCATCGCGTCGGTGAACCCCGTGCCGACCTTTCCGGCGTACGCCAGGGCCCCCGCCCCGGTGCCCGAACCGTCGCCGTTCGGTATCGCCAGCAGCAGCGAGCCGATACCACCCTCCCGGCGCCCGGCACCGGGCTTCCACCCGACGACCACCACATCCTGGGTGGCCCAGTGCTTCACCTTGATCCATGCCCCGGATCGCCGTCCCGGCTGGTAGGTCGAGTCCGCCCGTTTGGCGACGATGCCCTCCAGCTTCCGCCGACGGCTTTCGTCCAGCGCGTCGCCCGGTGAGCCGGCCAGCTGCGGCGGCACCGTGCAGTGCTCCCCGTCGATGTGCAGGGCCTGCAAGATCCGGCGCCTGTCGTCATAGCTCTTGTCCAGCAAGGAGATCCCGTCCAGGAACAACACGTCGAAGGCGTAGTACTCGACGGGCACACGGGCGGCGGCGGCCCGCACGTCGCGCGGCTTGCTCAGCCCCATCCGTTGCTGCAGCAGGGAGAAGCTGGGCGCGCCGTTCTCGGCCAGTGCCACGATCTCACCGTCCAGCACCACCGCGTGCTCGCGCAGCATCTCGGCCAGTTCGGCCAGCTCCGGATAGCCCGCGGTCAGGTCGTTGCCGGCCCGGCTGTGCGCCGCCAGCGCGCCGCGGTCGAGTTCCACGATCGCCCGGATCCCGTCCCACTTCGCCTCCATCCGCCACACGCCGTCGCCCAGCCGGCCGAGCGTTCCCGGACTGGCCAGCATGGGCGCCAGGTCGCGCGGCAGCGGCGCACCGCGGGACCGGCGGGCACCCCGCGAGGTTCCGTCACCGCCGGCACTCCCGGCGTCCCCGTCACCGCTCGTCCGGTCAGCACCGGCGTCTCCGTCACCGCTCGTCCGGTCAGCACCGGCGGCGCCGTCACTGCTACTCCGGTCGGCACCGGCGGCACCGTCACCGCCCGACTCCCCGTCGATGCCGGACTGGTCCTTCATCAGGTGCATCAGCCAGTTGCTGCCCTCGGTCCGCACCAGGACGTAGCGGCCGCGGGCCCGCTCGCCGTGCAGCACCACGATCACCTCGTCGTCGCGCCACTTCTCGGTGCGGTAGGTCCCGGCGTCCCAGATGGTGACCTCGCCGCCGCCGTACTCGCCCTTCGGGATGGTCCCGGCGAACGTGGCGTATTCCAGCGGGTGGTCCTCGGTGTGCACGGCAAGCCGGTTCTGCCGGGTATCGGTCGGCAACCCCCGCGGTACCGCCCAGGACACCAGCACACCGTCCCGTTCCAGCCGGAAGTCCCAGTGCCGCCGCCGGGCGTGGTGCTCCTGGATGACAAAGGTGTCGTCGTTGCCCCGCGGCACCGGCCCGGCCTCCGGCACCGGTTCCGGCGTGCGGTCCGCCGAGCGCATGGACCGGTACTTCGCCAGCGGATCGGGGCCGTCGAAGGCGGATTCCACCCCGGCCGCATCGGCCGCCTCCCTGATGGCCACCGCGGCACGCCGGGCCGTGCCGCGCAGGGTGCGCAGCGATCGCCCCACCGGCCGGCCGAGATCCGCCATCGGATCGCCCATGTCGTCGATGCGGTCCAGCACCTGCCGGTAGTCCAGGTGGGCCAGTGCCGGGTCTTCCAGCTCATCCCAGGTGCGGGGTGCCGCGACCATCGGCACGTCCTTGCCGCGCAGCGAGTACGGCGCGATCGTCGTCTTGTTGCCGTTGTTCTGGCTCCAGTCGATCAGCACCCGCTCGGTGCGCAGCGACTTGGTCATCCGGGAGACCACCAGGTCGGGCATGGACCGCTCCACCGCCCGGGCCAGGGCATGCGCCCAGGCGGAGGCCTCGTCCGAGGTCATGGAGCCGTTCAGCCCGAGATACAGGTGCAGGCCCTTGGACCCGCTGGTCACCGGCACCAGCGCGGATCCGTGCGATCCCAAGGCATCCCGCACGGTGCGCGCCACCATGGCGCAGTCCGCCAGGGTGATCCCAGGGCCGGGATCCAGGTCGAACACCAGCCGGTCGGGATTCGACCGTTCTCCCTGATCGTCGAATACCCATTGCGGCACATGGAGTTCCAGAGCTGCGACCTGGCCGAGCCACACCAGGTCGGCGACCGATCCGACCAGCGGGTACTGCGCGGTGCGGTCGCTGTGCTCCAGCGCCCGCCGCCGGATCCACGCCGGCACGCCGTGCCCCAGGTTCTTCTCGAAGAACGGCTGCGCCGCGACGCCGTCCGGCCAGCGCTTGCGGGTCACCGGGCGGTCGGCCAGGTGCGGAATCATCACCGGGCTCACCGCCGCGTAGTACTCCATCACCTCGGCCTTGGTGGTCCCGGTGTCCGGGTAGAGCACCTTGCCCAGGTTGGTCAGTGCGATCCGGTGGCCGTCCACCTCCACGGCGGACTTGCCGCCGGCCTTGTCAGCCGCCATCACCCGCCCTTTCCCGATCCGTTCCTGGCCGCGCCGACCGCGGGTGGTCCATCATGGTCACATGCGCTCCCTGTGGAACGGTTCCCTCAGCTTCGGGTTGGTCACCATCCCGGTCAAGCTCTACAGCGCCACCGAGGACCACGACGTCTCCTTCCACCAGGTGCACGCCGCCGACGGCGGCCGCATTCGCTACCAGCGGGTGTGCGAGGTGTGCGGGAACGTCGTGGAGTACCGGGACATCGCCAAGTCCTATGAGAACGCCGATGGCCAGTCGGTGATCCTGACCGACGAGGATTTCGCCACCCTGCCGGCCGACCGCTCCCGGGAGATCGCCGTGCAGGAGTTCGTGCCCGCCGAGCAGATCGACCCGATGCTGTTCGATCGCTCCTACTACGTGGAGCCCGCGGCCGCGGCGGCCAAGGCCTACGTGTTGCTGCGCCGGACGCTGGAGAGCACCGACCGCGTGGCGGTGGTGCGGTTCGCGTTGCGACAGCGCACCCAGCTCGGCGCGTTGCGCGTGCATGGGGACGTGTTGGCGGTGCAAACCATGCGCTGGCCGGACGAGATCCGGGAGTTCGAGGTGCCGGACCGGGTCCGGGAGGCCACCGTCACCGACCGGGAGATGCAGATGGCGGCCACCCTGGTGGACTCCTACGCCACGGACTTCCAGCCCGAGGAGTTCACCGACGAGTACCAGGTGCAGCTCAAGGAGCTGATCGACGCCAAGCTGGAGGGCGGCGAGGCTTTCGTCGCAGAGGAGCCGGCGGCGGAGGGCGAGGACGCCGAGGTGGTGGACCTGCTCGCGGCGCTGGAGCGCAGCGTGGCCCGGCGGGGTGGGGCGGAGCAGGCCGCCACCGGCACGGAGGGCCGCAAGGCCACCAGCGGCGGCCGGGCCGGATCAAGCAAGGCCGGCGGTGACGGGAAGTCCGGCAGCACCCGCAAGACCGCGGCGAAGTCGGGCACCGGCCGCGCCAAGGGCGGCTCGTCGGCCGGCGGTACCAAGTCCGGCGCGTCGCGGTCCAAGGCCGGCTCCGCCGAGGGCGATCAGGACAAACCGCGCGCGCGCAAGCGGGCCTGAGCTCCCATCACCCCACCGACGGCTTCTCCTCGGCACCCTCTCGCCCGCTCTCCGAGCCGGACGAGTCGGCGGAGAAGAACGAGATCATCCCGTTGGCCTCCAGCACGGCCAGCTTGATGTCGGACAGCCGCTCGTAGCCCTGCTGCCGGGCCGCGGCCATCAGGTCGTCGATGCTGAGCCGTTCCCTGCGCATGGCGCAGGGCGACGGATCGCCGTCCTGCAGGATCACCACCGGGACGCCGTGGGTGATCGGCCGCAGCCGCGGCCAGCGGGCGTTGGCCCAGCTGAGCCCGATGGTCAGCACGGCGAGCACGGAGACCGCGAGCACCCCTGCGGTGACGGAGTAGTCCTGCTGGGTCACCGCCTGCTGCACCATGTCGCCCATGGTGATGAACAGCACGAGCTGGAACGTGCTGAGTTCGCCGATGGTGGATCGGCCCACCACCCGGGTGATCATCCACAGGAAGAAGAAGATGAGGGCCGCGCGATAGACGATTTCCATGGTCGCTCCGGGATTGTGTCCGGCTGCCGCCCAGGGCAGCCATCGGGCTGCCGGTCAGGGCAGCAGGGTGGTGTGCACCGTGACCGAGACCCGGCGCACGCCGCCGAGGATCACGCTGATGGTGGCGTCCTTGCCGATCTGGGCGGCCGGCTGGATGTAGGCGTCGTAGTCGACCACCAGAGTGTTGCCGTGCGGCGGCGGATCGAAGGTCAGGTACACCGTGCCGGCGTCGGTGGTGGCGTCGGCCGGATCGGGGTAGAACCCCTGGGTCTCGAACATGCGGAAGTAGTCGGCCGTGATGCCCAGCACGATCTGGTGCTCGATCGGCTCAGCGGCGGTCACCCGCACGGTGAACGGCACGTCCAGTCCCGCCCGCGCGACCCGGGCGTAATGCACCTGAAGGGTGTAGCCGTCGGCGGTGGCGGTGACGGTGCTGCTGTGCACACCCATCCACCCCGTCCCGGCGGCGATCAGGATCAGGCAGAGCAGCGTGACGGTGGCCCGGCGCGCCCACAGACCTCGAACCGCCTGATCGTGCGGGTGGCGCAGGCGTTCCAGGGTGGAGTCCTTCGCGACCCAATCGTGATCGTTTTCGGGCATGATCTGCACATACCCGGCCCGTTCGGTGGACAACCTTCGCCGGTACCACGGAGGTTTGGCGGTGCCCGCCAGCGGCTACTCCCGCCCGACCTCTCGGGCGGTCACGGCGCCGGAGAACAGGATGAAAGGAAGCGGATCATGCACTGGATCGGACTGATCATCTCGCTGATCGTCATCGGCCTGATCGCCGGTGCGATCGCACGTCTGCTGGTGCCCGGCCGGCAGAGCATGTCCATCCCGGCCACCATCGGTCTGGGCATCGTCGGCTCGTTCGTGGGCGGGTTGCTGGGCTACCTGCTGTTCGGCAAGGACTCGGGCGACGGGTTCTTCCAGGTGTCCGGGATCATCGGCTCCATCATCGGAGCGATCATCGTGCTGCTCATCGTCGGATGGTGGGGCCGGCGCTCGCACGCCCGGATCTAGCCGGATCTAGCCGCCGCGCGGTCGGTGCCTGGCGGCGCCCCCGAAGTCGGGCGGCGCCGTCAGGCCCCGGTGGTGCTGTTGGTGGCCAGGAAGGCGGCCGCCTCGTCGGGGTCGCCGAACAGATGCAGTACCGAGTCCAGCCCAGTCACTTCCAGCGCATGCACGACGGCGTGGGTGGTGGCCACGATGGCCAGCCGGCCGCCGGACTCACCCGCCCGCTTCGCGGCGTCCACCAGCACCGACAGTCCGGCGGAGCCCAGGAAGTCCACCCGGCGCAGATCCACCAGCACCGCCGAGGCGCCCTGCTGGGCGTCCCGGATGGCGTCCGCCAGCGGCGGTGCGGTGAGCAGGTCGATCGCCCCGGCCGCGGTGACCGTGGGAGTGCCGTCCGCTCGTGCGCCTACCTGGACCAGGAACCCCGACGGCTGCTCCGACTCGAAGTTCCCGTCACCGGCGTCGGTCATCTGTGTACCTCCATTGAATGAACACGCTCATCGTCCAACGCTAGTGGATCGATGGGGTGCTGCGTGACCAGCGCCGACGTCAGACGGGGTCCGACGGGCCGTCGTCGTCGCGTGGCGCGTCGTCGGTCATCGCCTCGGACATCCGTGCCCGCAATTGCTCCAAGGTACGGGCCAGCAGCCGGGACACATGCATCTGCGAGAGCCCGACGCGTTCGGCGATCTGGGTCTGCGTCATGTGTTCGAAGAAGCGCATCACCAGAATGCGCCGTTCCCGCTCTGCGATCCCGGCCAGCAGCGGCCCCAGCACCGCCCGGTGCTCCACCAACTCCAGTTCATGGTCCCGCTCGCCGAGCCGGTCCACCAGCGCGGTCGACGACTCGTCGCTCCCGCCCCCGGTGTCGTCCAGGGACGCGGCGCGGTAGGACTGCCCCGCCTCCAGCCCCTCCTGCACCTCGGCCACCGAGATCCCCAGATGCTCGGCGAGTTGGCGGGGCGTGGGGGCCGAACCCAGCGTCTGGGACAGCTCGCGGCTGGCCCGGCCCAACGCCAGGTGCAGCTCGGACAGCCGCCGCGGTAGCCGGATCGACCACGCGGTGTCGCGGAAGTATCGCCGGACCTCGCCCATCATGGTCGGCACCGCGTAGGCCAGGAAGGCGATCCCCCGGCTCGGGTCGTACCGGTCCACCGCGTTGATCAGGCCGACCGTGGCCACCTGTTCCAGGTCGTCCCCCGGCTCGCCCCGGTTGCGGAACTTGGCGGCGATGTGCCGCGCCACCGGGAGGTGCAGGGTCACCAATTCGTCACGCAGCCGGCGCCGCCGGGGGTGATCGGCGGGCAGCGCCGCGAATTCGGCGAACAGCTGCGCGGCGGCGGCGTAGTCGTCGCGTTGCGCGGCAGGATCCTCCGTGCCGAGGGTGTCGGCGACCGAGCCATCCGGATCGGCGGATTCAGCACCGTCCGCATCGGCCACCGGAGCCGCTCGGCCGTCCGCATCGCCGACCGGAAGGTGCCGGCCATCCAGATCGGCAGCCTGCCGGCCGTCGTCAGCGGCGGTGGTCGGGGCGGCCTGACCGTCGGTATCGGTGACGGGAGGGTCTGCCGCGGCGCGGCGACCCGATCCGCCGCCCCGGCCGGCGCCACCGGTCTCGCGGGGCGCAGGAGTCACTGCGACGCCCGCAGCGGCCGGACCTGCAGGGACAGCTCGACCTCCGGCCCCAACCCGTCGACGGTCCGCACCGTCCCGGTCACCGACTCGGCGAGCGTGGTGAGCACCATCCACCCGAACGACCCTTGATCCAGCGGCTCGTCACCGGCGGCGGGAGCGGATGCGGTGACCGTCACCACGTCACCCTCCGCGAGGAACCGGCAGGTCACCGGGCTACCTGCGCGCGCCCGGGTGACCACCGTCGCGCCCAGCTCGTCGACCGCCATGCGCAGGTCCGCCATGGTGTCGATGTCGAAGTCCAGGGCGACCGCCAGCGCGGCCGCAATACTGCGCAACAAGGGCAGCCCCGCAGGGTCGGCCGGGATCGTCACCTCGATCCGCGCGGCTGCCACGCCGTAGTCCGTGCCGCCGCTGTGCTTGCTGCTGTCCGTCATGATTCCATCCCGTCGGAATGCCGTTGAAGGTCACGCTACCGATCCCCCTGACCTGACGACTACCCTGCAAGCGGCAGCAAACATCACCGGCGCTGCGCGTCCTGGAGGTGTGGTGGCGGTCTGGCGAGCCGAGAACCCCGGCCCGCCGGGCGGGCGTGGCTCCGATCCCGACCCCGCCGGGCGCTCCATCGATGCCTCCGGCATCGCGAGTGCCACCCTGGGACCGCCACAGGACTGGCCCGACGGACTGCGTATCGCGCTGGGCACCTGCCTGGCTCATCCGACACCCATGGCGGTGCTGTGGGGATCCGCGTCGGAGTTGATGTACAACGACGCGTGTGCCGCCCTGCTCGACTCCCGGCATCCCGAGGCCTGGGGCCGTCCGGTCGCCGAGGGCTGGCCGCAACTGGCCGCCGCGATGGACCGGTCGTGTCCGGATGGCCCGGGCGAGGGCCGGCTGTCGCTGGCCGCGCCGGACGGGACTCGGATCGAACTGCGGTGGACCGCCGCACCGATCCCGCTGCCGGACGGGACCAGGGGCGGCACCCTGGTCGTGCTGCAACGCTCCGGGGATGGTGCGGTCCTTGCTTCCGGTCCGGACGGTGAGCCGTCCGGCCCGGGCTCACCGGGCACGGCGGGACGGGCGGACACCCCGGCCGACCCTGACAACCCTGACAACCCCGACGACCCGGATGACCTGGCCGACCTGTCCAGCCTGGATGTCGGCACCATCTGCTCCGCGCTCGGCCGGTTGACCGTTCCGGGGCGCGCGGCGTGGGCCATCGCCTGGATCCGCCGCACCGACCGAGCTGGGCGCATCCGGCTGGATCGGCGCGACCTGCCGCCGCGCCGTCGGCGGCGGGTCACCGGAACGGCCGCCCTCGCCGAGCAGCTCGGGGTGGGGCTGGTGATCGAGTCCGCGGCCCCGGTCGCCCGCTCGCTGCCCAGCGGACACGGAGTGCCGGCCGGGCCGGTGCTGACGGTGCCGCTGCGCGACAAGCGCCGCGTGGTGGGCGCACTGACGCTGGGTCAGCCGGTGACCCGAGGCCCGGCCGCCGAGGACCGGGTACAGGACCTGGCCGACCGGGCGGGGGTCGCGCTGGCCAACGCCATCCGGTTCCAGGTGGAACACTCCATCAGCCGCGACCTGCAGCGGCTGCTCGCGCCGCGCCCGCTGCCCGCGATCCGCGGAGTCGATCTGGCGGCCCGGCTGATCGCCGGCGCTCCGGGCGTCACGGTCGGCGGCGACTGGTACGACGCGAGCGTGCTGCCGGACGGCCGGCTGGCGCTGACCGTCGGCGACGTGGTCGGGCACGGCCTCCGGCCGGCGGTCGAGATGCTCCGGCTGCGCACCGGTGTGCGCAACCTGGCGCTGGAGGGCCTGCCACCGGCCGAGGTGCTGGCCGGCACCGACGAGTTCCTCCGCCGCACCGGCGATCTCCGGTTCGTCACCTGCCTGCACGCGCTCTACCGGCCCGACACCGGCCTGCTGGAGATGGCCAACGCCGGTCACCTGCGCCCGGTCCACCTGCGGCTGGACGGCCGGCCGTTGCCGGTGCCCATGGGGGCGGGGCTTCCGCTGGGTGGCGCCGCGGAGCTGGCCAAGGCGGGCGACCGCGGCCCGGTGGGGACGTGCCGGATGACCCTGCAGCCGGGCGAAGCCATCCTGATGTTCACCGACGGTCTCGTGGAGGGTCCGGCCATGACGGTCGAGGACGGTATCGAGCGGCTGCTGCAGGCGTTGGGCAAGCTGTCCCCCACACCACAGCCTCGCGGGAGGTCGAAGGGGCGGCGGCGACGCCGGGACGGGTCGTCCGCCGGACCCACGGCGCGCGAATGGTGCGACCTGGCGCTGGACGCGATGGTGGACGGCCGGAAGGGCGACCGGGACGACGTCGCCGTGCTGGTGCTGCGCCGCCGGAGCCGCTGAGCGCGGGCCGGTTGCCGGCTCCGTGACCCCGGCTCTCACACCACGGCGAGGTCGGCCCACACCACCTTGCCGTCGCGTGTCGGCTCGAAGCCCCATCGGCGGGACACGGTGTCCACCAGCAGCAGGCCGCGGCCACCGGGTTGGTCCGGTGGCGGGCGCAGCAGCCGAGGCGGCTGGGTTCCGTGGTCGCTGACCCCGATGGTCAGCGTGCCCGGGGCCAACTCCACCATCACGTCGCAGCCGCTGTGACTGTGCCGCACCGCGTTCTCCACCAACTCGGACACCACCATCTCGGCATCCAGCAGCACATTGGGGACGCCCCAGTTGCGGCACAGCGCGCCGACGAAGCTCCTGGCCTCCCCGGCGCTGGCCAGGTCCGCCGGGAAGTCTGCGGATGCGCGCCTCAAGGTGTCCTCCCGGTCGCGGTACGTCGGCTCCATCGCGGGTTCGTCGGCCTGCACGTCACCGCCCCCTCTGTTCGAACCGGCCGCCCGCGTCGGCGCCGAACCTCCGGAGGAGGACCCGGGGCCGCCCGCACGCGAATGCACGCCGGCTCGATCGGTCATTGGCTGTGCGTACCCTCCCGCTTGAACGCCAAACTGCGGCCGGCCAGGACTGCTCGGGAACGAGCCGATCATGCCCCTGCGTCGGCGTTGATCAGCGCAGACACGTCACAGCCGTTCCACAATCGTGACATTTGCCTGGCCGCCGCCCTCGCACATGGTCTGCAGCCCGTATCGCCCGCCGGAACGCTCCAGTTCGGCCAGCAGCGTCGTCATCAACCGGGCACCGGTGGCACCCAGCGGGTGACCGAGCGCAATGGCCCCGCCATTCACGTTCACCCGGTCGGGGTCCGCGCCGGTCTCCGCCAGCCATGCCAGCACCACGGAGGCGAACGCTTCGTTGATCTCGATCAGGTCCATCTGGTCCAGGCTCATCCCGGTTCGCTGCAGAGCATGTGCCGTCGCCGGGATCGGTGCGGTGAGCATCATGATCGGGTCGGCTCCGCGGCCGGAGATGTGATGGACCCGGGCCCGCGGGGTGAGCCGGTGCTCGCGCACCGCCCGCTCGGAGGCCACCAGCAGGGCGGCCGCACCGTCGGAGATCTGGCTGGACACCGCGGCGGTGATCCGGCCGCCAGGGGTGAGGGGCTTCAGCGAGGCGATCTTGGCCGGGTCCGGCTGCCGCGGCCCCTCGTCGGCGAGCACTCCCGCGATCGGGGCGATCTCCCGGTCGAACCGGCCCTCGGCCCGCGCGGCCAGCGCCTTGGTGTGCGAGCCGATGGCGAACTCCTCCATCTGCTCGCGGGTGATACCCCACTTCTCGGCGATCATCTCGGCCCCGTGGAACTGCGACACCGGGGCGTCCCCGTAGCGCCGCTGCCAGCCGTGCGAACCGGAGAACGGGTCCGGAAAGCCGAGTTCCGCCGCCGCCACGTTCGCCGACTGGATCGGGATCGCCGACATGTTCTGCACGCCACCGGCAACCACCAGGTCACTGGTGCCGCTCAGCACGGCCTGCGCCGCATAGCTGATGGCCTGCTGCGAGGATCCGCATTGCCGGTCGATGGTGGTGCCGGGGGTGGTCTCCGGCAGGCCGGCCGCCAGCCAGCAGGTGCGGGCCACGTCCATGGCCTGCGGACCGATCTGGTCCAGGCAGCCGAAGATCACCTCGTCCACGGCCGCCGGGTCCACCCCGGTGCGGCCGACCAGCTCGGACAGCACATGAGCACCCAGATCGGCCGGATGCACCGCGGCGAGCCCGCCGCCGCGGCGGCCCACCGGGGTGCGGACCGCGTCCACCAGGTAGGCCTCGGACATCGGCATCGGGCTCCTCCGGCGGGGTGGTGCGGGACTCCTTCGATGCTAGGTGACGGCGCCGGCCGTCGGAGGTCGCGGGTCTGATCCGCGTGGTGCGGCTGTCCGGCCAGGATTGCCGCCAGAGCCGGCGACCTCGGAGACGAGTACGACCGCCGCACCCACGGGTTCGCTGCATCCGGGCAACCAGTTGTGCCGCCGGGCGTCCCGGTGGCGTCCAGGTCACTCGCGAACCGTCCACCCGGACCGGTGCGCGAATTGCCGGTCGCGGTGGTGCTGCACGGTCGCGGTGGCGACCACAGGTCGGCCGCCACCCTGGGATACGACCGTTTCCTGGCAGCCGCGGTGGCCGGGGGAACACCGCCGTTCGCGGTGGTGTCCGTCGACGGTGGCGACACCTACTGGCACCGCAGGGCATCTGGGGACGACCCGGTCGCGATGATCCGTCACGAGTTGCTGCCGTCGCTGGCAGCACGCGGGCTGCGCACCGACCGGATCGCCCTGCAGGGATGGTCGATGGGCGGCTACGGAGCGCTGTTGCTCGCGGAGCGGTGGAAGGCCGGGATGGTCGCCGGTGTCGCCGCCATGAGCCCGGCCATTTTCGCCGACTATCCCTCGTCATCGGATGTGGCGTTCGACGACGAGGCCGACTTCACCGCTAACGATTTGTTCCGGGCCACCGCAGGGTTGGCCCAGGTCGCCGTGCGGATCGACTGCGGCGCCGACGATCCGTTCGCAGCGCAATCCGCCCGCTTCCGCGCCGCCGTCCGTCCCACGCCCGCGGGCGGTGAATCCGCCGGTGGACACGACGACCGGTTCTGGCACCGGATGCTGCCGGGGCAACTGGACTTCGTCGGCCGCACGCTCGCCGGATAGCACGCCACCGCACGCATACGGCACGGACGTCGCTGTCAGACGCCGCCCGGCCAGTCGGCGAAGGACAGCCCGGTGATCCGCTGGTACGCCTGGATGTAGCGCTCCCGGGTGGCCTGCACGACGTCGTCCGGCAGCGCCGGCGGCGGCGCGTCGGAGCCGCGGTCCCACCCGGAGGCCGCCGAGGTCAACCAATCCCGCAGGTACTGCTTGTCGAACGAGGGCTGCGGGCCGCCCGGCCGGTACTTCTCGGCCGGCCAGAACCGGGACGAGTCCGGGGTGAGCACCTCGTCGCCGAGCACCAGTTTGTCGCCCAACAGGCCGAACTCGAACTTGGTGTCGGCCAGGATCAACCCCTTGGCGGCGGCATGCGCGGCGGCGCGCCGGTAGATGGCCAGCGTGACGTCGCGCAACTGCTCGGCGCGCTGCCGACCGACCATGTCGGCCACCGCGTCCAGCGTGACGTTCTCGTCGTGTGCGCCCAGTTCCGCCTTGCGGGCCGGGGTGAAGATCGGCTCCGGCAACGCCTCGGACTCGGCCAGCCCGGGCGGCAGCGGTACCCCGCACACCGATCCGGTGGAGCGGTACTCCGCCAGCGCCGACCCGGACAGGTAGCCCCGGGCCACGCACTCCACCGGCAGCATGGACAGCTCCCGCACCAGCATCGCCCGGCCGGCCACCTCGGCCGGGATCCGCTCGTCCTGCACCGCGATGAGGTGATGCGGCACCAGGTCGGCCACCATGTCGAACCAGAACGCGGTCATGGCGGTGAGCACCCGGCCCTTGTCCGGGATGGGCGTGGGCAGCACGTGGTCGTAGGCACTGATCCGGTCGCTCGCCACCATGAGCAGCAGCTCGTCGGACGCCCGGTACAGGTCGCGGACCTTGCCGGAGGACAGATGCCGGTAGTCGGCTAGCGACGCCACGGGGCCAAGGCTATCGGGCAGGCGCCGGAGGCCGGCAGCCGGAGGGGCGGGTCGGCGCGGGCTATTCGCTGCCGGAGCCCTCGGCGAAGCCCACCTCGATCACCCCGGCCAGCGCCGCCAGTTCGTGCACCAACTCACCCGGATCGTGGGTGCCCTCCAATTCGATCAGCACGCCCACCTGGCGGCGCCCGCCCTCCCGGTCGGCGCCGCCGCGCGGTTCACCCCGCACCAGTTCCAGGTCCACCACGTGATGCCCCTTGGAGGTGCAGATCTGCACGATGGTGCGCAGCAGCCCGCGACCGTCCTCGTAGGTCACCCGCAGCACCGAGGAGGAGTACCGCGGTCGAGGCAGCAGTCGCAGCACCGGGGGGAATCCCACCGCGATGATGAGGTAGATAACGGTGACGGCGCAGGCGATCAGCCGCAGCGATGAACCGGCGGCCATTCCCACCGCGGCGGCCAGCCAGATGGTCGCCGCCGTGGTGAGCCCGCGCACCAGGTCGCGCCGGACGAAGATCAGCCCGCCGCCGATGAATCCGATGCCGGAGACGATCTGGGCCGCGACCCGGGACGGATCGAGCACCACGCCGTTGCCGATCACGTCGAAGAACCCGTACTTCGACACCACCATGAACAGTGCGGCCCCGACCCCGACCAGGGTGTGCGTACGCAGCCCGGCGGACTTCTGCCGCCACTGCCGTTCCAGACCGATGATGCTGCACAAGCCAAGGGCCACAAGGATATCGACAATTGCGCGCCAGTCGTGAGTCACCCGGTCTCCTCTCCCGCCGGCCCGGCACGCCGAGCATACGCGGCACCGTCGGCCGGCGCGGGGGCGGCGGCGACCCGGCCCTCGGAGAACGCCCCGTCACCAGCGAGCAGGTGGGCCACCAGATCTGCCACCGCTCCGTCCGCGCATCGCCCGACCACCAGATCTGCCAGTTCCCGGATTCCGGGATTCGCATCCGCCGGTACCGCCGCCAGGCCGGCCGCGACCAGCATGTCGGCGTCATTGTGGTTGTCCCCGATGGCGGCCACCTGGGCCAGGTCCACCCCGCGGTGCTGCGCCAGGAAGCGCAGCGCAGCACCCTTGGACGCGCCGGGCGGCAACACTTCCAGGTACGTCGGCTCCGAGGACACCGTCACCAATTCCGGGCACGCCCGGTGCACCGCGTCGGCCAACCCCGACAACTCCGGACGGTCGTTGACCAGCAATACCTTCACCACCGGCCCCAGCTCGGCGGTGGGGCCGCTCGGGAGCAGACGCAGACCGTCCCGACGGGCGTACTCGGCCAGTACCGGTGCCGGATGCACCGCCACCGGCTTGCCGCCGGCGAACGCGACCGCTCCCACGGTCGGCGGCAGGCGGTCCAGCACATTCTTCCGCAACGCATCGAAGGAACCTCCGATCTCCTTGCCGTACAACACCTGTCCGCTGGCCAGGTCCACCACTCGGGCGCCGTTGTACAGGATCGCCGGGGTGGTCAGGCCCAGCTCCGCGTGGTACCGGCCGGCCGAGACCTCGTTCCGGCCGGTGGCCAGGAACACCTCGCCACCGGCCCGCCGGAATGCCACCAGCGCCTGCCGCGAGCGCTCCACGATGCGCAGGTCCGCACCGACCAGGGTGCCGTCCAGGTCGGTGACGATCCAACGGGCCGCCGGGGCCGTCACCGGCCCGTGTCCCGCTGCGCGGTACCCGGTGGGGTGCTGGTGATCTCGCCTACCACGTCGGACAACACGGCGGTGCGCAACCGGGCGACGGTGGCCAGGTAGCCGGGCGCCAGGTGTTCCGGCCGGCCGGCCGGATCGTCGGTCCACACCGGCTGGTAGTGCCCGCCGGCCGAGCGCACCAACAACGAGCCGGCGCTGACATCCCAGGCGTTCACGCCCAACCCGAAGGCGGCATCGGCCCAGCCGGCCGCCACATGGGCCAGCGTGAGCGCGGCGCTGCCGACCCGCCGCACCGTCCGGAAGGTGGTGATGAGCCGGGACAAGCGGTCCAACGGTGCCCGCGGGTCGGCGGCCAGCACGCGGGTGCTGGGGTAGCTGGTGATCAGTAGGGCGGCCGACTCGTCGGTGGCGCCCTCGGACCGCAACGGCTCGCCGTTGCACCAGGCGCCGTCCACGGTCGCGGTGAACAGGTGCCCGGCCATCGGGTCGTTGATGGCACCGGCCACCACCCGGCCGTCGACCACCGCGCCGATGGATGTGCAGAAGAACGCCAGCCCGCCCGCGAAGTTGGCGGTGCCGTCGATCGGGTCGACGTACCAGTGCACCCGGCCCTGGCCGGCGCTGCCCGCCTCCTCGCCGACGATGGTGGAATCCGGCACCAGGTCCAGGATCACCTCGCGGATCACCTGCTCGGCACGCCGGTCGTGCTCGGTGACCGGGTCGTGCAGGTCCCTCTTGAACTCCACCCGCATCCCGCTGCGGAACGCGCGGCGCAGGTCGTCCGCGACGGCGGTGGCCGCCCGGGCCGCCACGGCGGCCAGTTCGGTGGCGGTGGCGCTGTCCACGACGGAGTGCTCCGCCGGCCGCCCGGTCACCGCTGCACCGCAGACCGCAGCAGTTCCAGCAGAGCGACGCCGTCCGGTACCACCTCGTCCGGCTGCGGCCGGGCCGCCGGTTCGAGTTGGTCGGCGGGCCGCATCAGGATCGCCAGGCCGGCGCCGGCCCGCCGGGCGCACAGCACGTCCCGGTCGTAGTTGTCGCCGACGAACCACACGTCGGCCGGATCGAGTTGCAGCGCCCGGGTGGCCAGCCAGATGGCCTCCGGGTCGGGCTTGCGGACGCCGACCTCGTCCGAGTGCACCTGCACCGCGAAGAACTTGTCGGTCCCCCAGGCGCGCGCCAGGTCCCGGTTGACGGCGCCCACCATGGTGTTGGCCACCACGCCGGTGCGGATGCCCGCGCCCGCGCAGAACTCCAGGAACTCCATGATCCCGGGGGCGAGTTCCTTGCGACCCCGGCTCTCCACCAGGCCCCGGCACAGCGGCGTGGCCTCGGTGGCGACCAGCTGCCGCGCCGACTCCGGCCAGTCCGCCGCCACCAGCTCCTCCCAGAATTCCCGGTGTCGGATCTCCCGTGGATGCGGGCGGCGCACATTGCCGTTCTTCCAGGACTTGTAGCAGGCCAGGCCGGCCTGGATGTCCGCAGCGATCGCCGGTGGGCCTGGACTGGATGCACCCGCCGCCTCGATCATGGCGTGCACCGTGGCGGCAAACTCGTCCGCGCGCGACGGGGTCTTCACCGACCGGACCAGCACGCCGCCGTGGTCCAGCAGGATGGCCCGAGGCGGGCGGGCGTGCGTGGGCACGGTGGGCACGGTCATGTCGGTGTCCTCTCGGTGGTCTCAGTGATCTCGGTGTCTCGGCGTC